>DASUZN010000258.1:0-7107 GCA_036376855.1 Gaiella sp.
CGTGGCCGCCGCGCTGCTGGCGGCGCTCGCGAGCGAGGGCACGGGGGCGCCGCAGACCCAGGCGCAGCCCGGCGCGCGCACCGAGGTCGTGGTTCAGCTCGCCGCGCCCCCGCTCGCGCATGCCCGCGGCGTCGCGGCCGCCGCGGGGCGCATCGACGGGCAGCAGCGACGGTTCACGACGGCGCTCCACGAGGCGATCCCCGGAGCGACGGTACGATGGCGTTACCGGCTGGTTGCAAACGGGCTGGCCGTCGTCATTCCTCGCCGCGATCTCCCCCGTCTCGCGCGCTTGCCCGGCGTGAAGCAGGTCTTCGCGGACGTGGCGTACCGCACGCTCGCCGGCCCGGACGCGGCCACGATCCACGCGCGAGACCTGCCGGGCTCGACGCTCGCGAACGCCGGCGCCGGGATCAAGATCGGGATCATCGACGACGGAGTCGATCAGAAGCACGCGTTCTTCGATCCGTCCGGCTACACGATGCCGGCGGGCTTTCCCAAGGGGCAGGCGGCGTTCACGACGGCCAAGGTGATCGTCGCGCGGGCGTTCCCTCCGGCCGGCGCCACCTGGAAGTACGCGGGGCTTCCCTTCGACCCGCAGGACTCCGGGCACGCGACCCACGTCGCGGGAATCGCCGCCGGGAACGCCAACACCACCGCCAACGGGATGCGGATCAGCGGGATCGCGCCTCGGGCCTATATCGGCAACTACAAGGCGCTCACGGTTCCGACGCGGTCGGGGCTCGGCCTGAACGGGAATGCCCCCGAGATCGTGGCGGCGATCGAGGCCGCGGTCGCCGACGGCATGGACGTGATCAACCTGTCGCTCGGCGAGCCGGAGATCGAGCCGTCGCGTGACATCGTCGCGCTGGCGCTCGACGCTGCCGCCGCAGCCGGCGTGGTGCCTGTGGTCGCGGCGGGCAACGACTTCGACGACTTCGGGCGCGGCTCCGTCGGCTCGCCCGGGAGTGCCGCGGCCGCGATCACCGTCGGCGCGACGACCTCCACGGCGTCGCCGTCGATCGCCAGCTTCTCGTCTGCGGGGCCGACGCCGATCTCGCTTCGGCTGAAGCCCGACGTGGTCGCGCCCGGCACCTCGATCCTTTCCTCCCAGCCCTCGGGATGGGGCCTGTCCTCGGGCACGAGCATGGCCGCGCCGCACGTCTCGGGCGCTGTCGCGCTCCTCCTCCAGCGCCATCCGGACTGGAATCCCTCCGAGGTCAAAGCCGCGCTGACGGTCACCGCGAAGCCGCTGGCCGGCGGAGACGGGCAGGTCGGCCCGACGCGCGCGGGCGCGGGCCTCGTCGACGTCTCCGCCGCCGACGCGCCCGCGGTCCGGCCGACGCCGACCGCCGTCTCGTTCGGCCTCGTCCACGCCGAGACGATCACGAGCCGGAGCATCTCCCTGCAGGACGCCGGCGGCGGCGCGGGCGAATGGGCCGTGTCCGTCGAGCTGGGCGGGACACCGGTCGGAACCGAGGTCGACGTGCCTCCCACGATCACCGTGCCCGGGCCGCTCCCGCTCGACCTCGTCTCCGGTACGACGGAGGGCGAGGTGGCCGGCGCGGTGCTCCTGCGGCGCGGGACCCTGACGCGCCGGATTCCGGTCTGGGCGCGCGTCGAGGTCCCGAAGCTCGCGGTCGCCAAGGCGACCGTCCTCCTGAAGCCGGGTCTCTACAGCGGCTCGACGCGCGGGAAGCCGGCACTGGTCGACACCTATCGCTACCCGGAGGTTCCCGTCGACGCGCCCGTGTCGGCACGACTGGCCGGGCCCGAGCAGGTGTTCCGGGTGCGCCTCACCAGGCCGGTCGCCAACTTCGGCGTCGCGATCGTTTCGCGTGGCCCGGGCTCTCGCGTCGAGCCGCGCGTCGTCCGCGGCGGCGACGAGAACCGGCTCACGGGCTACGCCGCGCTCCCGTTCGACCAGAACCCGTACGTCACGGATTTCGGCAGCCCGGTGCTCGCCGCGGGCGCCATCCGTCCCGCTGCGGGAACGTACTACGTCGTCTTCGACAGCCCGACTGCCGCCGGCGCGGGCACCTTCCGCTTCCGCTTCTGGGTCGAGGACGTGAAGCCGCCGGCGGCTGCGATCGTGAGCCGGAAGCTTCGTCGCGGCGATCCGATCAGGGTCACCGTCACCGACGGCGGCTCCGGCATCGACGTGAGCTCGATCGACGCGACCGTCGACGGGCGGGCGGCGCGCGCCCCGCTCGTCGGCCGCGAGATCCGCATCCCGACCGAGTCGCTCGCGCTAGGCCGGCATCGCCTGCGGGTCGAGCTCTCAGACTTCCAGGAGACGCGCAACAACGAGAACGTCGCGCGCATCCTCCCGAACACGCGCGTCATCTCGACGACCGTCACGATCGTTCCTCGCTGAACACGCGTTCTGGACGGCTCGACGCTGCGCCTCGGCCGGAGGACTATCGTTGATCCGTTGCGATGAGCGCCACCGCCGAACCAGGCACGGTTGCGCCGGGCCCGCCGGCAGGTACGACCGCGACGATCAAGCTCCGACCGCCGGGTGCCCCCGCTCCGCTGCTGCCACGCCCGCGCCTGCGAGCGATCCTCGACGACGTCTTCCGGCGGCGACTGACGATCATCGTGGCGGGGGCGGGCTTCGGGACATCGACGCTCCTTGCGGCATGGGCGACCGACCAGAACTGCGCCTGGTACACCGTGTCGCCCGACGACGTCTCGCTGGCGACGTTCGCGCGTGGCGTGGCCGATGCGCTTCGGCTCCGCGTGCCTGCGCTTCCGGTCGACGCGGCCAAGGCCGTCGAGGCGGGCGCCGGGCCGGGCAGCGGTGAGGTCGACGCCGGGCGCGGACGCGGCTTCGCCGCGCTGATCTGCGAGACGCTGCAGAACGAGCTCCGCCGCGACCTCGTGCTCGTGATCGACGACGCCCACGAGGTCGCGTCGTCGCCCGGCGCGATCCAGACGATCGAGGCGCTCTGCCGCCAGGCCCCGGAGCGCCTGCATCTCGTCATCGCGTCGCGTGCCGAGCTCCCGTTCCCGGTCGAGCGGCTTCGTGGACAGGGGCAGGTCCTCGAGCTCACCGGGTCGCAGCTCGCGTTCGACGTGGACGAGACTGCGACGCTGCTCGCCGCGCTGACGGGCGAGACGGACCCGGCCCTCGCCGCCGAGCTGCACCGGCTCACCGGCGGCTGGCCGGCAGCAGTCCGGCTCGCGGTGGAGTCCCTGCGCGGCGTAGCCCCTGCCGACGTCCCTGCGTCGCTCGAGCGCATGCGCCGGCCCGGGGGGCCGCTCCTCGCCTACCTCGCCGCAGAGGTGTTCGCCGGCGAGCATCCGCGGGTGACGGAGCTCGTCGCCCGCGTCGCGCCACTCGAGCGCTTTACGCCGGAGCTCTGCGACGCGCTCGGGATCGAGGGCGCCGACGAGACGCTGCGCTCCCTCGCACGCCGCGGGCTCTTCGTCGAGCTGCAGAGCCGGGAGCCCGGCTGGTACGCACTCGGGGCGCCGGTGCGCGAGTTCGCCCTCGCTCGGCTCGCGCCGGACGATGCAGAGATGCGCGAGGTACGGATCGCCGCCGCCCGGTGGTTCGAGGCACGCCACGAGCCGGAGGAGGCGTTGCGGTCGCTCTCGGACGCGGAGCCCTCCGAGACGGCCCGCCTGCTCGAGGCACACGGCGGCACGCTGCTCTCCCACGGCGCCGTCGACGCCGTCCTCGACGCGGCCGCCCGGCTCACGCCCGACCTTCGAACGCCCGCCGTCGAGCAGCTCGTCGGCGAGGCGCATCAGGTCCGCGGCGACTGGGACGAGGCGCTCCGCTGCTTCGAGCGCGCCGCCGAGCGCGCGGACCCGCTCCCGCCCGCGCTGGCCTGGCGCATGGGCCTGCTGCTCCACCTCGGAGGACGGCTCGACGAGGCGGTGGCGACCTACGACCGCGCCGACGAGTCGGGTGCGCCGCGGGACGTCGCCCTTCTCCTCGCGTGGCGCGCGTCGGCGCACTGGCTGCGCGCGGACGCAGCTGCATGCCGCGCGGATGCCGCGCGCGCCTTCGAGATCGCCTCTCAGGCGGCCGACGCCCAGGCCCTCGCGGCCGTGCACACCGTGCTGGCGATGCTGGCGGCGCTCGAGGGCGACCGCGGCAGCAACGACGCGCACTACCTCCGCGCCCTCGACTACGCCCAGCAGGCCGGGGATGTGCTCCAGCTCGTCCGTGTACGCACGAACCGCGGTTCGCGCCACGTCGAGGAGTGCTCGTACGAGGAGGCGCTCTCGGAGCTCGACCACGCTCTGCGTCTCGCGGATCTGACCGGGTTCGCGGTGTTTCGCGCGCTCGCGCTGTCGAACCGCGGCGAGGCCCTCGCACGGCTCGGCCGGTTCGACGAGGCCATCGCAGACCTCGAGGTGTCGCGCGCGCTCTACCAGCGGCTCGGCTCGCGCATGGTCGCGTACCCACTCGAGAAGCTCGGCGAGGTCTACCGCATTCGCGGCGACGCGGCGCTCGCCCGCGCGGCCTATGAGGAGGCGCTCCGGCAGTCGGAGCGGGCAGGCGACATCCAGGGCCTCGGCCCCTCGCTGACCGGCCTCGCACGCACCATCGTCGCCGACGAGCCCGCCGAGGCAGAGCGGCTGGCGCATCGGGCGCTCGCGCTGGGGCCGGGGATGAACCGGGCCCACGCCCTACTCACCGCCGGCTGGGTCGCGCTCGTCCGCCGTGACGCCGGCCGTGCCGTCGGCTACGCGACGGAGGCCGCGTCGGAGGCCGGCCGCCGGCGCGACCGGGCGGCTTTGGCCGAGTCGCTCGAGTTGCGCGCGCTGGCCGATCCGCGTGCGGGAGGCGCCGAGCGCGCCGCGGAGGCGCAGACGATCTGGCGTGAGCTGGGCAACCCCGCCGGCCAGGCGCGCTCGGCGATGGTCGGGGCGCTGGTCACCGGCCACGCCGAGGCGGCTCGGCGCGCAGACGCGGCGCTGACGGAGTGCGGCGCGAACGGCTACCGCGCCGCACTCGCGCTCGTCCATCCCCTCACCGGCGTCCCACCGGTCGTCGTCCAGTCGCTTGGGCGGTTCCGCGTGCTCCTCTCGGGCGAGCCCGTGCCGCTCGGTGCGTGGCAGTCCCGCAAGGCACGCGACCTGCTCAAGATCCTCGTCGCGCGGCGCGGCCGCCCGACTCCGCGCGACGTGCTCATGGAGGCGCTGTGGCCCGGTCAGAGCCCCGGCCCGCTCGGCAATCGCCTGTCCGTGCTGCTCAGCATCGTCCGCGGCGTCCTCGACCCGGGGAAGAGACGCGACCAGGACCATTTCGTCGGTGCCGACAAGAACGCCGTCTGGCTCGACGACGCGAATCTCTCGGTCGACGTCGAGGAGTTCCTCTCGACGGCCGAGGAGGCGCTCCGGCTGCACCGTGTCGGGGAGAGCGACGCCGTCACCCGGCTCACGGCCGCCGAGGCCGTCTACGCCGGCGACTTCCTCGAGGAAGACGCCTACGAGGACTGGGCACTCGCGATGCGCGAGGAGGCCCGTGGGACGTACATCGCGGTCGCGCGGGCACTTGCCGACACGGCCGCCGCCCGCGGCGACGTGGACGCGACGACGCGCTACTCACTGCGCGTGCTCGAACGCGACCCGTACGACGAGCCCGCGCACCTCGGGCTGGTGGCTGCACTCGACCGCGCAGGCCGGCACGGCGAGGCGCGACGCCGCTTCCGCGCCTACTGCGCACGCATGGACGAGATCGGCGTCGAGGCGGCGCCGTTCCCGGCGTCGCGGAGCCACCCCTAGCTCTGAAACCGGCACTAAGCGAACCTGAAGACCCGACGTGCACAATCGCGCGATGCACCGCGACGAGGAGACGACGTCAACTGTCGACGATCCCGCCACCGGCGGCTCGCTGACTCATACGTTCGTCGTTCGCCTGTGGGAGGCCCCGGAGCCGACGTGGGGAACGGACATGGGCCTCCGCGGTGTCGTCGAGCACGCTCGAACCGGCGATTCCGTCGCGTTCAGGAGCGCGGATGCGCTCCTCGCCTTCCTGCAGACGGCAGCGGGAGGCCGCACGCGCTCGACCGGGGGGGCTGCGTGACGCGGCGGGGGCCTTTCGCGAGGGCCCTCTCCGCTCACGCGGCGCGGCGTTAAGCGAAGCTACGGCCGCTTCGACCGGGGCTCTTCGGTCGTCGGGAGCGAGTCCAGGTCGCGACGGACGCTCTCGACGAAGTCGTCGTCGTCGGTCCGCACCACGCGGAGCTTGGCCTTGCGCCGCTCCCGGTCACGCCGCCGACGGGCATCGGCGCCCAGTACGCCCGAGACCCTCGGCCACTCCGCGGCGGCGACCACCAGGACGCCAAGGGCGAGCAGGACGATCCACGGCCAGCTCACAGTTCGATTCTACGTCACGGGGCGCGTCAGGGAAGACCGCGCGGCCTCGACCCGCGACCGGGCGTCGCAACCCTCGAGGTGGTCGTCGACGAGCCCCATCGCCTGCATGAACGCGTAGACGGTCGTCGGGCCGACGAACGTCCAGCCGCGGCGCTTCAACTCCTTCGCGAGCGCGCGTGACGTGTTCGTGTGGGCGAGGTCGAGCAGCGCCTCGTGCGTCACCCGCCGCGGTCGCTCTGCCGGGCCTGGCTCGAAGCGCCAGACGAAGGCCGCGAGCGAGCCCTCCTCGTCCACGAGATCGATGGCGCGTCGTGCGTTCGAGATCGTCGACTCGATCTTCCCGCGGTGGCGCACGATCGAGGCGTCCCCGAGCAGGCGCTCCACGTCTCGCTCGCCGAAGCGGGCGACCGCCCGGAAGTCGAAGCCGGCGAACGCGCGCCGGAACGCCTCGCGCTTGCGGAGGATCGTGAGCCACGAGAGGCCGGCCTGGAACCCCTCGAGGACGAGCTTCTCGAATAGCCGTACGTCGTCGGTGACCGGCAGGCCCCACTCGTCGTCGTGGTAGGCGCGATAGGCAAGGTCGTCCCCTGCGCCCCAGCGGCAGCGGACGCCGCCGTCCTCGTTCCGGACGAGGCCGTCTGCGAGCGTCATCGCACGACGATCCCCATCTCGAGACCGGCGAGCGGCACGCCGCCGTCGGCCGTCACGAGCCAGGTGTCCTGCATGTAGAGGCAGTCCTCGCCGTTCGCCGCGATCGCGTGCGGGTGCATC
>DASUZN010000259.1:0-11131 GCA_036376855.1 Gaiella sp.
GATCCTCGTCGAGGGGTTCGACCGCGACGCCGTGGTGCTCGCCCGGACGCTCGCGCGCGAAGGGCATCGCGTGACGCTCGCCGGGACCGGCGACGCCTCGCAGCAGGCGCTCGAGCTTCGGGCCTCCCGCGTCGTCGTGCGTGCGCGCGCGAGCCTCGACACCGAGCCCGGACATCATGACGAGGCGTTCCTCGACGTCTGGACACCGGAGGTGGCGCCGCGGGTCGCCCTCCTGCGCGAGAGCGGCTGCGTCGTGCGCTGCCTCGGCGACCTCGTGCTCGAGCGCTCGGCGGTGCCGACGATCGGCGTGACCGGGACTGCCGGGAAGACCACGACCGCGTCGTTCATCGCCTATCTCCTACGGACGGCCGGCTCGACCGTGCACACGGGCACCACGGCCCGCGCGGGGAATCTATGGCCGACGGCGGAGCTGCTGCCGCCACCCGGGGACGGCGTCGTGCTGATGGAGCTGACGAGCTCCCACCTCTGCTTCACGACCTCGAGCCCGACGATTGCGGTGATCACGTGCTTCTGGCCCGACCACCTCGAGCTGCACGGCTCGCTCGAGCGCTACCGCGCGGCCAAGGAGGCGATCGTCCGTCACCAGGGACAGAGCGACGTCGTGGTGGTGAACGAGGACGACGACGAGGCCGTGGCCATCGCGAGCCTGTCCCCCGGCCGCCGCTTCGGCTTCTCGGCGGCCCGAGAGGTCGACGCGGGCGCATTCGTGCGCGGCGCCGAGATGATGCTGCGGGACGCATCGGGCGAGCGGTCGTTCGTGCTCCCGCCGAGCCTCGACGCACCGCGAGTCCAGGCGCTGCTCGCCGCCGCCGCGACCGCGCTCGCCGCGGGTGCCCTGCCGGAGTCGCTCCGCGCGCCGGAGGCGCCGCCGTACCGCGCCACGCGCGTCGGCCGGCTCGGCGAGACGGAGCTGATCGACGACGGGATGGCCGCGACGCCCGCGAAGACTGCCTCCGCCCTGCACGAGTTCCCCGACGCCTCCGTCGTGCTCGTCGCCGGCGGCGAGCTCGAGACCGCGGGGCTTCCGGTCCACGCCTCGCGCGAGGAGCGGGAGCTACTCGAGGCCGCGTGCCTCGAGGCGCGTCGCGTCGCGCGCCTCGTCGTCCTCTTCGGCCCTGCCGCGGCCCGACTCGCGCCGAGCTTCGACCGCCGCTCGACGCTCCGCGCAACGACGCTCGACGAGGCCATCCGCCTCGCATCGGCCCACGCCGAGGGCGCGAAGGTGCTGGTCGTCTCGCCGATGTTTCCGCTCCCGCTCGAGGATCGCGAACGGATCGCGCCGGCGCTCCGGGCGTTGGCCGAAGCCGGGAATACCACCTGATCGACGCACGTTACTTGCTGTATCAACTATTCTCTGCGCAAGTAACGCGCATCCGACAGGGAGGAAGACGTGAGCAGCACGATCGAAGCAACAGTGGTTCCGAGCGGGACCTGGACGTTCGACCCGACCCATTCCTCGGTCGGCTTCACCGTCGTGTACATGGGCGTCGCGCCCTTCACGGGCGCATTCCGCTCGTTCGAGGCGAGCCTCGACGAGACGGGCCTCAAGGGTACGGCGCAGGTGTCGAGCATCGACGTCGACAACGACCAGCTGGCGGAGCACCTCGCCTCTCCGGACTTCTTCGAGGCAGCGACGTATCCCGAGCTCTCCTTCGAGGCTGGGAGCATCACCCGCAACGGCAACAGCGTGACGGTCGACGGCACGCTCGAGATCAAGGGCAACCGCGCGCCGATCATCCTCACCGGGACGATCGCAGACCCGGTCGCCGATCCGTTCGGCAACAGCAAGCTTGGGCTCTCGCTCGAAGGCTCGGTCGACAAGAACGCGGTCGGCCTCACCTGGAACGCACCGCTCCCCGAGGGCGGCTCGATGCTCGCCGACGAGGTCGACCTGAAGGCGACCCTCTTCTTCGTGCAGCCGGGAAGCGAGTCGTAGTGACGATTCTCGGCATCGCGGGCAGCCTCCGCGCCGGCTCCCACAACGCGCAGCTCCTCCGCCTCGCGGCGGAGGAGCTGCCGGACGGCGTCGAGCTCGTCGTCTTCGACGGCCTTGCCGAGATTCCGGCGTTCGACCAGGACCTCGAGGATCTCGCCCCCGACGCGGTCGACCGGCTGAAGGCGGCGATCGCCGAGGCCGACGGGATCCTCATCGCGACACCCGAGTACAACGGCTCGATCCCGGGCGCCTTGAAGAACGCGCTCGACTGGGTCTCGCGCCCCCTCGCCGAGAACCCGATCCGCAGCAAGCCGGTCGCCGTGATCGGCGCCTCCACGAGCGCGTTCGGGGGCATCTGGGGACAGCGCGAGCTGAAGAAGGTGCTCGGCATCATGAGCGCGCGAGTGCTCGACGTCGAGCTTCCCGTCGCGAAGGCCGACCGGGCGCTTGCCGAGTCCGACGCGGTCCGCGAGCAGCTCGCCGGGGTCGTCGTCGAGCTCGTCGCCGCGGCGGAGTTCGAGCGCGTCGCCGCCTGACACGTTCTCTCAGCCGCGCTTCGGCGACAAGCCGAAGCGCGGCTGTGCGAGACTCGCGACGTGCTCGTGACGATGCTTCTCGCCGACTTCGCACAGGTGTCCGACGGCAAGCTGACCGTCGTCGGCGGTGGCTGGTCGCTCACCGGGCCCGATCCGGTGCCGTTCGGGATCGCGATCCTGATCCGGGTACCGTGGGACCAGGCGAACCAGCGCCACGTCATGCGCCTCGAACTGCTCGACGCGGACGGGATCCAGGTCGAGATGGACACGGACGACGGCTCGGAGCCACTCGTGTTCTTCGACGACGTGCCGTTCGAGGTCGGCCGGCCGGCCGGCCTCAAGCCCGGGACGCCACTGGATTTCCCGGTCGCGGTCAACTCCGGGCCGCTGCCGCTCGAGCCGGGGCGCTACGAGTGGCGGCTCACGATCGACGGCGAGGCGGACGACGACTGGCGTCTGCCGTTCTCGGTGCGCCTCGAAGAGGAGGACGGCGCTCTCTAGCTAGATGGTTGATCATCTAGTGGCCCGCCGCGGCAGGCCGCCGGCCCCGGGCGAGCTGGACGAGGCCGAACGCGGAGTCGATCGCCCAGACGAGCTCGAGCAGGAAGAACCCCCACTGGGCCTCGCGGTACGCGTCGACCGTCAGCACGGCCGAGCCGACGACGTTGACGACGAGGTACCAGAGCGATCGCGGATCGAGCACGCCGAACTGGGCGAGCACGAAGCCGGAGAGGATGAGAAGCGCGCCGGCGATCTGGACGAGCTGGGACACGAGAACCTCCAGTCACGAGGGGAACTGGTCTCGCGTCGTCGTCGGGGCCGGGTACGACGCACCTCGTCCGGGGCGGGATCGGCCGCCGCTGCCAGGATAGCGGGATGACGCGAAGGGTCATCCTCGCCGCTGTCGTCGTCACGGTCGGCCTCGCGGCGGGCGCGGCCGCGGCGCCCAAGCCGGCGTCTCCCCCACTCGCGAAGCTCGTGGGCGCACGCCTCGCCGTCGGGATCGGCGGCACAACCGCGAGCGCATCGCTCCTCGAGCGGATCCGCCGCGGCCAAGTCGGCGGCGTGATCCTGATGGGCTCGAACGTCCGCAACACCCCACAGGTCCGTGCGCTCACCGCGTCGCTCCGAGCGGCGGCCACGTCAGGCGGCAATCCGCTCCTCGTGATGACCGACCAGGAGGGCGGCACGGTGCGACGGTTCCGCTGGGCGCCGCCCGCCGCCTCGGCCGAGGAGCTCGGGCGCCTCGGCGAAGCCGCGATCCGCCGTCGCGGGCATGACACGGCGACGGCGCTCGAGCGGCTCGGCGTCGACGTCGACCTCGCCCCGGTGGCAGACGTGCCGAGCGTGTCCGGATCCTTCGTCGCAGCGCAGCACCGTGGCTTCTCGACTGTGCCGACGAGGGTCGCGAAGGACGTGACGGCCTTCTCGGCGGGCCTGCTGGACGGCGGCGTCGCGCCGGCGCTCAAGCACTTCCCCGGCCTCGGGCTCGCGACGACGTCGACCGACGAGGCGGCCGTGACGATCGGAGCCGGTGCCGCCACGCTCGCGCCGGGGCTCATCCCGTACCGCCGCGCAATCGCAGCCGGTGTCGCCCCGCTGGTGATGATCTCGAACGCCGCATACACCGCCTACGGCGGCAAGCCGGCGGCCTGGTCGCCTCGTGTCCTCGCGCTCCTGCGTGGACTGGGCTTCACGGGCGTGACGATCACGGACGCGCTGGAGCCACTCGCGACGACCCACGGCGTGACGCTCTCGCAGGCGGCGGTCCGCTCCGCGCGAGCGGGCGTCGACCTCCTGCTCTTCGTCGGCTCGGAACGGTCGACCGCGGCTGTCTACGACGCGCTACTCGCAGAGGCACGCGCCGGGCGGCTCTCGCGGGCGTCACTCGAGGCGAGCGCGGCCCGGATCGACCAGCTCGCGGCGACCTATGCCGGATAACCTGCCGCGGTGCCGGGGCTGACCGACGTCGCACGCTCGACCGCGCTCTACGGACGCAGCGCCATACGGATCGCGCGCAGGCGCAGGAAGCTGGGCTCGGAGGAGCGGCTCGTCTTCGTCGTCGGATCGCCGCGCTCCGGGACGAGCTTCACCGGACGCGCGCTCGGCTCGCTCCCGGGCTTCGTCGACCTCGACGAGGTGCAGCCCTGGAAGGCGGCGATCCCTGCGCTGCTCGGCGAGCCCGACGACGTGGTCGCGAAGCGCCTGCGCCAGATCCTCCAGCGGGTGCGCACCCTCGGCCTCGCGGGCGGGCTGCGCGGCGTCGAGCAGACACCGGAGACGAGCTTCGTCCTCGCCGCGGCGCTACGCGCCTACCCTGACGCGCTCGCGGTCCACGTCGTCCGCGACGGCCGGGACGTCGCAACGTCACTGCTCGAGCGCGGCTGGCTGAGCTCGGCCCGAACAGGGGCGGACGACGCCCGCCTGCCGTTCGGGCCGTATGCCCGCTTCTGGGTCGAGCCGGGCCGCGAGCACGAGTTCTCGGAGGTCTCCGACGCGACCCGCGCCGCCTGGGCCTGGCGCCGGTACGTCACCGCGGCGGCCGCCGTCCCGGAGCGCACCGTGGTCGTCCGCTACGAGCGGCTCGTGAGCGAGCCCGCTGCGGCAGCGGCGCCGGTCGCCGCGCGGCTCGGCGTCGACTCCGGGCTCGTCACCACGGCCTTCGGGCGCGCGCACGACACGTCAGCCGGCCGGTGGCGTCGCGACCTGACGCCCGAGCAGCTCGCCGACGTCGAGCGCGAGGCCGGGGACGCGCTCGCCGAGCTCGGCTACGCCTGATCGATCCAGAGGCGGAAGCCGCCGAGAAACGCGGCTTCGTTGTGCCCGAGCCGGCAGTTCGCCGGCAGCTCCTCGAGACGCTCTGCGTTGCCGCCGCCGACCACGACGTAGTCGGGGAGCAGCCCGGCCGAGAGGCATTCGACCATCTCGAACACCGCCTTGCGCCAGCGCTTTGGTCCGAGCCGCTCGAGTCCACGCTCTCCGACGTAGTCCTCGAAGGTCGCCTTGCGGAAGGGGAGGTGCGCGAGCTCCATCGGCGCTATCGCTCCGTCGAGGATCATGGTCGAGCCGAGGCCCGTTCCGAGACCGAGGAACAGCATCCGCCCTCCCTCGTAGCTCCCGAACGCCTGCATCGCAGCGTCGTTGACGAGCTTCGTCGGCTTGCCGAAGGCCTTCTCGTAGTCGACGTTCGTCCAGCCCTTGCCGAGGTTGAACGGATCCCGGAGCACGCGGCCGTCGACCACCGGCGCAGGGAGGCCGACGGAGACGGCGGTGTACTCCCAGTCGGCGGTCAGCTCGAGCACGCCGTCGACCATCTGCGTACCGGTCAGCTGCTTCCCGGAGACGAATCGCCGACGCTCGTCGAGACCGTTGAGGACCGCCTTGACGTGCGAGCCGCCGACGTCGACGGTGAGAACCGCCGGCGCGCGCGGCTCGACGGGGTAGCGACGCTCCGTCACGAGCCCGACCCCGCCGCCGCAGCGTCGGCGAGCACGAGCGCCCGCTCGCGACTCACCCGCCCGCCCGGGATCGAGGGGTCGCCGTCCCGCAGGCGACGCAGAGCATCGACCTTGTCGTCGCCCGTCACGAGCCAGAGAATACGCCGCGCGCGGTCCAGGACGGGGTATGTGAGGGTCATGCGGCGCCTGCCCTGATAGAGGCCGGTGACCGCGACATCGTTGTCGGTCACATCGAGCACGGGGTCGCCCGGGACGAGCGAGGCCGTGTGCCCGTCCGGGCCGAGCCCGAGATGGACGAGGTCGAAGGCGTCGGGGAGCAAGCCCGCGTACTCGGTCGCCGCGGCGTCGAGATCGTCCGCGCCGACCGGCATCGCCTGCACGTCGGCGCCTGCTCCGGCGGGGAGGCTCTCGAGCAGGTGCGTGAGGTTCCGGTCGGGATCGCCGTCGGGGGCTGCGCGCTCGTCCACCTGGAAGATGGTGACCCTGTCCCAGGCGAGCGATCCGGGCAGCTCCGCGAACATCGCCCACGGCGTGTGACCGCCCGAGACGGCGAAGGTGAAGCGACCGTGATCGTCGATCGCCGCCGCCGCTGACTCTGCGACCACCTCCGCCCCGCGCCGGGCGACGGCGGCCGCGTCCGGCAGGATCTCGACCTCGAACATCTACGCGCTCTTCTCGTCGTGGCCGCCGAACTGCTTGCGCATCGCCGAGAGGAGCCGGTTCGCGAAGTCGTCGGCACCGCGTGAGGCAAAGCGGGAGTACAGCGCGGTCGTCAGGACGGGGGCGGGAACGCCTTCCTCGATCGCCGCGATCGACGTCCAGCGCCCCTCGCCGGAATCCGAGACACGGCCCGCGAACTCCTCGAGCGTCGGCGACTCCTCGAGCGCCTGAGCGGTCAGGTCGAGGAGCCAGGAGCCGACGACGCTGCCGCGGCGCCAGACCTCCGCGACCTCGCGCGTATCGATGTCGTACTGGTAGAGCTCGGGGCGCTCGAGCGGCGCGGTCTCGGCGTCGGCATCGCGGGTGGCGGCGCCGGCGTCCGCGTTGGCGATGATGTTGAGGCCCTCGGCGTACGCGGCCATCAGCCCGTACTCGATCCCGTTGTGCACCATCTTCACGAAGTGCCCTGCGCCGTTCGGCCCGCAGTGGTAGTAGCCGTGCTCGGCCTGGCTCGGGTCGCCCGTGCGACCCGGCGTCCGCGCCGCGGAGTCGACCCCCGGCGCGATCGTCGCGAAGATCGGGCTCAGGCGGTCGACGACCTCCTTCTCGCCGCCGATCATCAGGCAGAAGCCGCGCGCGAAGCCCCAGACGCCGCCGCTCGTGCCGCAGTCGACGTGGTGGATCCCCTTCTCACGCAGCGCGGCGGCGTGGCGGAGGTCGTCCACGTAGTGCGTGTTGCCGCCGTCGATCACGACGTCCCCCGCCTCGAGCACCTCGGAGAGCGCCTCGATCGTCGAGTCGGTGATCCCGCCCGCCGGGACCATCACCCACACCGCGCGCGGCTTCTCGAGCTTCGCGACGAAGTCCTCGAGCGTGGTCGCTCCGTCGGCGCCGTCGGCCTCGAGCGCCTTCACGGCGTCGGGCGAGACGTCGTAGCCGACGCAACGGTGCCCGTCCTTCATCAGGCGGCGCACGATCCCCGCACCCATCCGACCGAGACCGACCATTCCGAGCTGCATGGGGGTGTCCGTGGCCATGTGTCTAACTCCCTTCTCGCAGGATGAATCGCTCGACGGCGTTGGCGAACCCGTCCTCGTCGTTCGAGGTGGTGACCCGCCGCGCCGCGCGCTGGACCTCGCGGTCGGCGTTCCCCATCGCGATCGAGAGACCGGAATGGGCGAACATCAGGACGTCGTTCGGCATGTCGCCGATGGTCGCAATCTCGTCGGGCTCGAGGTCGTAGAGCCGCGCGAGGAACTGTGCGACGGCTCCCTTGTTCGCCCGCGGGTTGGTGACGTCGAGGTAGTAGGGCTGCGAGCGGGCCGCGGAGACGTGGTCGCCGAGCTCGGCGTGCGCCTGCCGCTCCGCCGAGGCCACGGCGTCGTGGTCGTCGCTCACACCCACGATCTTGGCGACGCCGGTCTCGAGCCCGTCGAAGCTTCCGACGACCGTCGGCTCGAACTGCACCGTCTGAGCCTCACGCGCGACATGCGGCCCTTCGGGCTCGCGGACGAGCCAGTCCGCGCCGCGATAGAGCCAGACCGTGAGGTCGAACGACTCGAGGAGCGCCACCGCCGGCGCGACGAGAGCGTCCGGGACGACGCGGTCCTCGACGACGCTCATGTCGGGCTCCACGATCAGCCCGCCGTTGAAGGCGGCGATCGGCGACGCGAGCGAGAGCGGCTCGACCAGCATCTCCATGCCGCGCGGCGGCCGGCCGCTCGTGACGGCGAACCGGATGCCCGCCTCGCGGAGCTTGCCGACGGCGTCGATCGAGCGCTCGCTGAGCGACTTGTCCGACTGGACGAGCGTCCCGTCGACATCGGCGAGCACGAGGCGGATCACTTCGTCGCCCGGTAGCGGCGGATCAGCGCGTTCGTGGACGAGTCGTGCGCGAGCTCGGGCTCGTCCTCGCTCGTGAGCTCCGGGATGATCCGCTGCGCCAGCGCCTTCCCGAGCTCCACGCCCCACTGGTCGAACGAGTTGATCTCCCAGATCGTCCCCTGCGTGAAGACGCTGTGCTCGTAGAGGGCGACGAGCGCTCCGAGCGAGAACGGCGTCAACTCCTCGGCGAGGAGCACGTTGGTCGGCCGGTTCCCCTCGAAAACGCGGTGCGGCACGACCACCTCGGCCGTCCCTTCGGCACGCACGTCGGCCTCGGTCTTGCCGAACGCGAGCGCCTCGGCCTGCGCGAAGACGTTCGACATGAGGATGTCGTGGTGCGCGCCGAGCGGGTTCAGCGTGCGCGAGAAGCCGATCAGGTCGACGGGGATCAGCTTCGTCCCCTGGTGGATCAGCTGGTAGAAGCTGTGCTGGCCGTTCGTCCCGGGCTCGCCCCAGAACAGGGCGCCGGTCTGGTAGTCGACGTGACGCCCGTCGAGCGTGACGTGCTTGCCGTTCGACTCCATCGTCAGCTGCTGGAGGTAGGCAGGGAACCGCTCCAGGTACTGCTCGTACGGCATCACGCCGACGGTCTGGGCGTCGAAGAAGTCGCCGTACCAGACGCAGAGGAGGCCCATCAGCACGGGGAGGTTCCGCTCGAACGGCGTCGTGCGGAAGTGCTCGTCCATCGCGTGGAACCCGCCGAGCAGCTCGTGGAAGCGCTCTGGGCCGACCGCGAGCATCGTCGAGAGCCCGATCGCGGAGTCCATCGAGTAGCGGCCGCCGACCCAGTCCCAGAAGCCGAACATGTTGTCCGTGTCGATCCCGAACTTCGCGACCTCGTCCCCGTTCGTGGACACGGCGACGAAGTGCTTCGCGACTGCGGCCTCGTCGCCGAGCGCAGCGAGCGCCCAGTCACGCGCCGTGTGCGCGTTGGTCATGGTCTCGAGCGTCGTGAACGTCTTCGACGAGACGACGAACAGCGTCTCCTCCGCGGAGAGGTCGCGGGTCGCCTCGACGAAGTCGGTCGAGTCGACGTTCGAGACGAAGCGGAAGGTCATGTCGCGCCGCGTGTAGTGCCGCAGCGCCTCGTGGGCCATCACCGGGCCGAGGTCGGAGCCGCCGATCCCGATGTTGACGACGTTGCGGATCGGCTTCCCGGTGTGCCCCGTCCACGCACCCGAGCGGATCCGATCTGCGAACGACGCCATCCGGTCGAGGACCTCGTGGACGTCGGCGACGACGTCGCGGCCGTCGACGACGAGCGACGTCCCCTTCGGCATCCGCAGGGTGACGTGGAGGACGGAGCGGTTCTCGGTGGTGTTGATCCGGTCGCCGCGGAACATCGCCTCCGTGCGCTCGGCGAGGCCGGACTCGCGGGCCAGCTCGAGCAGGAGGCGCAGGGTCTCGTCGGTGACCCGGTTCTTCGAGTAGTCGAGGTAGATCCCGGCGCCCTCGGCCGCGAGCCGCTCACCCCGGCCCGGGTCGGAGGCGAACAGGTCGCGGAGGTGCAGGTTGCGGACCGCGTCGAAGTGGCGCTCGAGCGCTGCCCACGAAGGCCGTTCGCGGAGCGGCGCCGCGGTCATCCCGGAAGGGCGTCCGGGCCGGGCGGCCGCGTGTACAGGTCACTCTCGTCGAGCATCCTGTCCCCATTCTTGACCCAGCGCTCCTGGATCTCCTCGAGCGAGCGGCCTTTCGTCTCCGGCACGAGGTACCAGACGAAGACGAACGAGACGACGCAGAGCGCGGAGAAGAGGAAGAAGGTCGTCGACTCGCCGATCGCGTCGACGAGCGAGAGGAAGAACTGCGCGACGAGGAACGCGGCCAGCCAGTTCGCCGCGGTCGCGACCGAGATCGCGCGGCCGCGGACGCGGTTGGGATAGATCTCGGAGATCAGCGTCCACACGATCGGGCCCATCGAGAACGCGAACGACGCGATGAAGACGACGAGCGCGAGCACCGTGACGATCCCGCCCACGGTCGTGCTCGTGGCGGTCTCGGCGGTGTTCTCCATCGCCGCGAACGAGAGCCCGACCGCGGCAAGGCTGACCGTCATGCCGACGAGGCCCGTCAGCAGCAGCGGCCTCCTGCCGAACTTGTCGACCCAGGCGACGGCGATGAGCGTCGCGAGCACGTTCACGACGCCGACCGCCCAGAGCGTCGCCTTCGCCTGCTGCTCCGCGGTCGTGAAGCCCGCCTCGGCGAAGATCTCGTTCGCGTAGTAGATGATCGCGTTGATCCCGGTCACCTGCTGCAGGACGGCGAGGCCGATTCCCACCCAGAGCGCGCGACGGAGCGACGGCGCCATCACCTCGCCCCAGCTTGCCTGCCCCTCCTGCTGGTCGACGAGGAGGTCGGTCTCGATCTGCGCCAGCTCGGCGTCGGCGGTTTCAGGCCCATCCACCTTGACGAGGGACGCGCGCGCGTCGTCGCGGCGCCCCATCTTGAGCAGCCAGCGGGCGGACTCGGGCATGACGAGGAACCCGATCACGAGCGCGACGCCGGGGATCACGGCAAGGCCGAACATGAGCCGCCAACGGTCGGAGCCCGTGAGCGCGTCGTCGGCGAGGTAGGCGAAGAGGATCCCCACCGTGATCGCGAGCTGGTAGGTCGAGACGAAGCGTCCGCGGAGCCATTTC
>DASUZN010000260.1:0-14859 GCA_036376855.1 Gaiella sp.
GACTACCTCCGGCTCGGCTACCTGAAGACCTTCATGGACGGCACGCTCGGCTCGCAGACCGCGTGGATGCTCGACGGCAGCGGCGTCTGCATCACGAGCGGTGAGGAGCTCGCGGAGCTCGTCCGCGAGGCGGCCGCGGCCGGCTGGCCGGTGGCCGTGCACGCGATCGGCGACCGTGCGAACCGCGAGGCGCTCGACGCGTTCGAGGCGACCCGCGATGTCTGGCAGCCGCTCGGGCTGCGCCAGCGGATCGAGCACGCCCAGTGCCTCGATCCCGCCGACGTGCCGCGGTTCGCGGAACTGGGCGTCGCGTGCTCCGTCCAGTTCAGCCACGCGCCGTCGGATCGCGACCTCGCCGAGCGGTTCTGGGGCGACCGGCTCGACGGCACCTACGCCTTCGGGACGCTGCTCCGGAGCGGCGCCGTCGTCGCCAACGGCTCGGATGCGCCGGTCGAGGAGCTCGACCCGCTTGCCGGGATCGCTGCAGGCGTGCTCCGCACGATCGACGAGCGCCTGGGCTGGCGCAGCGAGGATGCCGTGACCGTCGAGCAGGCACTGCACGCGTCGACCGTGGCGCCCGCGTGGCTCGCCGGAGACGAGCGCCGGCGCGGGAAGCTTCTCCCGGGGTTTCTCGCCGACCTCGTCGTGCTCGACCGCGACCCGGTCGCGATCCCTCCCGACGAGCTCCGCGGCGTGCAGGTCGTCGCGACGATGGTCGGCGGCCGCTGGGTGCACAACCCTCCACCCTGGGATTGAGCCGCGAACGAGGCGGTAGCCTTCCCGCGTGCGCACCGCCTCCGCCCTGGTCGCCGCGCTGGTCGGGTGCGCGCTCCTCGTCGCTACTGCCTCGGCTGGAGGCTCGGCTCGTCCCCGCGTGACGCTGTTCGGCGACTCCGTCGCGGCCGCGATCGCCTACCAATCGACGGCCCGGAAGACTCTCGCCCGCGGGCTCGACCTGCAGATCGACGCGAAGGTGTGCCGGCGGCTTGCCGAGACGGGCTGCCCCTACAAAGGCGATCGTCCGCAGAGCGTGCTCTCGCTCGTGACGCAGCCGGCGAAGCCACTCGGAAGCGTCGTCGTCATCGATGTCGGCTACAACGACCCGCCGGCCGAGTACGGCGACGACGTGGACCGCGTCATGCAGGCGCTCGTCCGCCAGCGCGTCACGACGGTGATCTGGGTCACGATGCAGGAGAAGCGTCCGCTCTACCAGGCGACGAACGCGGCGATCCGCGCCGCGGCCAAGCGTTGGCCGCAGATCCAGATCGCCGACTGGGACGGCGTGAGCGCCACGAAGCCGAAGTGGTTCGTCGACGACGGCCTCCATCTCTCGTCCGCGGGCGCTCTAGGGCTTGCGAAGTTCCTCCGGCCGCTCGTGCTGGCCTGGACCTGCACGGGACAGTGCCAGCGGCGGATCGCCGACCCCAACAGCTGAGCCCAAAGGTTGTGCGACGACGCCCGGAGCCCGGCGGTCTACGACATCGAGCTGATCGACTCACCAGGGTGACCGTCACCGACGAAGCGTGGCCCGCGACTTCGTCTCGCTCTGCGCGGCCGCCCGACTGAAGCGCGGGGTCGAGAAACGGAAGCACTGTCCGTACACTTCGTGACATGGCCGCATCAGCCGATACCGCGAGGACGATGCTGCCGGTGCATCAGGCCGGGCAGTGCTCGGTTGCGGCGACGGGAGAGATCGTCGGGTCGAAGTGGACGGTGCTCATCGTCCACGACCTCTCCGAGGGGCCGCGCCGGTTCACCGCGCTCGAGCACGCATGCGCCGGGATCAGCCCGAGGACGCTCGCCGAGCGGCTCCGCTGGCTCGAGGCGGAGGGCATCGTCGTGCGTCGCAGCTACGCCGAGTCGCCACCCCGCGTCGAGTACGAGCTGACGGAGAAGGGCGACGCGCTGAAGCCGATCATCGACGAGATGCGGCGCTTCGGCCACGCCTGGCTCGGCTGCGACGTTCACTCCGCCTGAGGGGACTGGCGCCGCAGGTGCCTGTCCCCAGTGACGGGTCCGCAACAAGGACCCGCTAGAAACCCGAAGCGTCGCTGGGGTCAGGCACCTTTGGTGCCAGACCCCGACCACAGGCGGACCAGCTCGACGCAGGTCGCCGCCGCCGCGGCCATGTCCTGGACGGACGCCCACTCGCGCACCGAGTGGTAGTGCTGCCCGCCTGTGAAGAGGTTCGGGGTCGGCAGGCCCTTCTCGGTCAGCCGCGCGCCGTCGGTGCCGCCGCGGATGATGCTGTGCACCGGCTCCACCCCGGCGCGGCGGATCGCCTCCTCCGCCGCCTCGATGATCTCCGGATGCCGGTCGAGGGCCGTGCGCATGTTCCGGTACTGCTCCTCGACCACCAGGTCGAACGAGGCGCGCGGCTCGCGCCCGACCACCTCTGCCGCGATTCCGCGCACGAGCTCGACGTGCTCCTCGAGCTTCGAGTCGTCGTGGTCGCGCGCGATGAACCAGAGCGTTGCGCGCGACGCTGTGCCTGCGAGCCGTTCGGGGTGGACGAAGCCTTCGCGGTCCTCCGTCGTCTCCGGCGAAAGGCCCTCGCGCGGCAGCGCGGCGATCACGTCGGCCAGGAGCTTGAGCGCGTTGACGAGCCGGCCCTTCGCCGTGCCGGGGTGCACGCCGACACCGTTGACCGTGAGGACGAGCTGGTAGGCGGAGAACGTCTCCGTCTCGACCTCGCCCAGGCCTGACCCGTCGAACGTGTACGCGAGGTCGGCGCCGAACGAGGCGAGGTCGAAATGGTCGGTGCCGCGCCCGACCTCCTCGTCGACGGTGAATGCGATGCGCGCCGTTGCCCTCGGCGCATCCTCGGCAAGGAGCCGCCGCGCGGCCGTCACGATGATTGCGACCCCGGCCTTGTCGTCGGCGCCGAGGAGCGTCGTGCCGTCGCTCGTCACGAGGTCGTGCCCGCGCTTGTCCGCGAGACCCGGCATGTCCTCGGGGTCGAGCACCTGCTCGGCGTCGCCCGGAAGCACGATCGGCTCGCCCGTCCAGGCGCGGTGGACGAGCGGCTCGACTCCCGTACCGGGCGCCGCGGGTGAGGTGTCGACGTGGGCGATCAGCCCGACGGTCGGTGCGTGTTCGACCGTGCCGGGGACGGTCGCGAACACGTATCCCGGCTCGGTCAGCTCGACGTCTTCGAGGCCGAGCTCTCGGAGCTCCTCGACGAGCAGGCGTGAGAGATCGAGCTGCTTCGCCGTCGAGGGATACGTGGTCGACGTCGGATCGGCCTGTGTGTCCACCACGACGTAGCGCAGAAAGCGCTCGAGCACCTCGCCGGCAAGCTCCTCCGCGAGAGGGCTCGCATAGCGGGCGTCAGCCAAGCTCGCCGAACCGGCGGAGGACCTCCACCGTCGTCTCGAGCCCTTCGCGCAGCGCGGCCGCGGGGATGTGCTCGTTCGGGGAGTGCATCTGCGCGGTCGGGCGGGCGAACCCCGTCACGATCGACGGGACACCACGCGCAACGAGCGACGCGACCACAGGGATCGAGCCGCCGGAGCGGACGAGCACCGGCCGAACGCCGAGCACGTGCTCGAAGGCATCCTGCGCGAGGACGATCGCGGGCGCCTCGGGGTCGACGTAGCCGGGCTCGCCCGTCGACCAGAGCTCGATCTCGACCGTCGCGCCGTCGGGCGCCGCCTCGCGAAGCAGCCGCTCGAACACCGGAGCCATCGCAGCCGTCGTCTGCCCCGGAGCGAGCCGCATCGAGACGTTGGCCACCGCCTCGACCGGCAGCACGGTCTTCTGGAGGCGGGGCGACCCTCCCTCGAAGCCGTTGACTGTCACCGACGGCTCGGCAGTCGTCCGTAGGCGGAACTCCTCGGCGGCACGCGCGTCGCTCGGGCGCGCGCCGTCCGCCGCGAGCTCCTCGGCGCCCGGCGGCAGCACGCTCCACCCGGCACGCTCCTCCTCGGTCGGCACGACGATGCCCGCGCGGAGCGGCTCGGGTAGGCGTCCGTCCGGACCGGGAAGCACGGCGGCGAGCATCTGCAGGAGGGCGTGCGTCGCTGTGAGCGCGGCACCGCCGTAGACACCCGAGTGCAGATCGCGCTCGCCGGTGCGGACGGCGACGTGGAAATAGCACATGCCGCGGAGCGCCGTGCAGAACGATGGCAGCGCCTCGGTCGCGTACCCGCCGTCGAGCACGAGCGCCACGTTGCCCGGATGCTCGTCCTCGTCGACCCAGTCGATGACCGAGTGCCCGCCGACCTCCTCCTCCGCGTCGATCGCGAAGCGCACGTTCACCGGCAGCTCGCTGGCGGCGGCGAGGAGGCGCGTCGCCTCGAGCAGCATGTAGAGGTGCGCCTTGTCGTCGGCGACGCCCCGGGCGACGAGGGAGCCGTTCCGCTCGACAAGGGCCCACGGGTCGGACTCCCAGAGGTCGAGTGGGTCAGGCGGCTGGACGTCGAGATGCGCGTACGCGAGGACTGTGGGCGCCCCCGCACCGGTCGACGCTGCAACCTCGCCGATCACGAGCGGGCGTCCCCCGCGTTCCTGGATCTCGGCGGCGCCTCCGGCGGCGCCGATCCGCTCCGCGACCCACTCGGCGGCGCGGCGGACGTCGTCGGCGTGCACCGGATCGGCGCTGACCGACGGGATCGCGATCAGCTCGGAGAGCTCGGCGACCAGCGTCTCGTGCGGCGGGATCACCACGGGCGCGATCCTAGCCACGCCGCACTCGGGGGCAGCGCGCCTATCGCTCAGGCGACGTCGCGCACGGCGGCCGCGTCGGCCAAGGCCCGCAGCTTCTTCAGGCTCTGGTGCTCGATCTGGCGGATCCGCTCGCGCGTGACGTTGAACGCACGCCCGACCTCGTCGAGCGTGCGCGGTTGCTGGCCGTCGAGCCCGTAGCGAAGCTCGAGCACCTGGCGCTCGCGCGGCGAGAGCGCGCCGAGGATCGAGCGGAGTGCCTCACGACGCATCGTCACCTCGGCCGCCTCGTCGGGCAGCGGCTCGGACTCGTCGGTGAGGAAGTGGCCGAACTCCGACTCCTCCTCGTCGCCGACGGGCTTCTCGAGCGAGACGGGGGTCTGCGCGCTCCGCTTGATCTGCTCGACCTCCTCGACCGGCAGGTCGAGGTCGACCGCGATCTCGAGCGCCGTCGGCTCGCGCGCGAGCTCGGCGCGGAGCTTTCGTTCCGAGCGGCTGATCTTGTTGAGCTTCTCGACGACGTGGACGGGCATGCGGATCGTCCGCCCCTTGTCGGCGATCGCCCGCGCCACCGCCTGGCGGATCCACCACGTCGCATACGTCGAGAACTTGAACCCCTTGCGCCAGTCGAACTTCTCCGCCGCGCGGACGAGGCCGATCGTGCCTTCCTGGATCAGGTCGAGGAACGGAAGGCCCTGGTTCCGGTAGCGCTTCGCGATCGAGACGACGAGCCGGAGGTTCGCCTCGACCATCGCCTGCTTGGCCGAGTGGTCGCCCGCCTCGATCCGCTTCGCGAGCTCCACCTCCTGCGCCGCCGTGAGCAGCGGGACCTTGCCGATGTCCTTCAGGACGAGTTGCAGGGTGTCGGTCGAGATCTCCGCCTCGGCGGTCTCCCACGCGCGCTCTGCCTCGACATCGGCGGCCTCCGCCTCCGGCGCCACGACCTCGATCTGCTCCTCGTCGAGCGCGTCGTAGAACGCGTCGATCTGCGCCGCGTCGAGGTCGAGCTCGTCGAGGGCCAGGGCCACCTCGTCCGCGTCGAGGCGTCCTTGCGCGCGTCCGGACTCGAGGAGCGCCCTGCCTTCCTCGGAGACGAGAACCACCTCCGGCGCCGCCGCTGCGGCCGGCCGTTCCGCTTCGTTGCGTGCCGCGCTCAGGACCGCCCCTTCCGTCGCGTAGTTCGATACGGTAGCCACGAAGTCTGTGCGGCGCCACTAATCCGTAACTGCATCAGACGCCGGCCTTGTCGAGCGTGTCGAGGTACTTCTGGGCCTCGCGCGCGAGCGGCGATCCCGGCTCGACGGTGGTTGCCCGCACGAGCTGCGTGCGCGCCTCCTTCACCTCGCCCGACCAGAGGAGCAGCAGGCCGAGGTGGAACCGCACCGTGGCCTTGTCCGGGAAGCGGCGCGTGAGCGGGCCGAGGCGCGAGAATGCGTCCGCGGGCCGTGCCTTGTCGAACCGGCCGACGGCCGCCGCGACCTGTGCCTCGGCGTCGCCGGGCGCCGCCCGCGCCGCCTCGGAGAACACCCGCTCCGCCGAGCGCTGCATCCCGAGCCGCTGCAGCGCGACGCCGTACAGGAGCTTTCCGTCGACGGTCTGCTGGGCGCCCCGTCGCAGCACGTCGAGCTGCTGCGGCGGCGTCAGGCCCTCGAGCTCGCTCGGCAGCGGCGCGGTCGTGACGAAGATCGGCAGGCCCTTCGCGTACTCGGGATGGAGCAGGTTGCCCGCGACGACCGCGTAGGGGCTGTCGGGCTCCGAGGCCGCGGCGGCGCGCCATGCCTCGCGCGCGCCCGAGAGGCCCGACCAGAAGAGCGCGACGCCGAGGTTGAGCTGGACGACGGCGTCCTGGGCATGGAGGCCCGCGAGGCGGTTCATCCGGTCGACGGTCCCCTCGGGCCAGGACGCGAAGGCCTGGCCGACACGACCCTCCAGGGTGTCGATCCGCGCGAAGGCCCTGCCCGCCTGTGGCCGCTTGCCCGCCGCGTAGAGCCGCTCGGCGCGGCGCAGAGCGACCGCCTGCGGGTCTGTCCGCACACCCAGCTCGAGCGTCAGAGGAGGCGCTCCTTTCCGCGACTTCGGTGCCGGCGCGACGCTCTCGACGGGGTCGGTCTGCAGCGCCACGACCCCCACGACGACGGCGACTGCGGCGACTGCGGCCGCGGCGGTGACGACGACGACCCGGGCGAACGGCGACACGGCGCCACGGTAGCCGCGGGCGACCCGGAGTGGGTCGCCCGCGGGCACCGCTTCACCCAGCGAGCTGCCACACCATCCGGACGCGCGACCGCCCCGCCGTCTTCCACGCACGCATGCCTCGCGCCGCTATATTCACGAAAGTAATGCCGACCTATCGGGAGCTCCTGGCCGCAGCCCGCGCCGAGATCGACGAGATCTCGACACCCGAGGCGCGTGCACTGCTCGACCGCGACGGCGGCGACGCTCCGCTCTTCGTCGACGTCCGCCCACGCGACGAGTGGGACGAGGGCCATCTCCCCGGCGCGCTTCACCTGCCGCGCAACAACCTCGAGTCGCGGGTCGAGGCGCTGATCCCCGACAAGTCACGCGAGCTCGTCGTCTACTGCGAGAGCGGCACGCGTTCGGCCTTCGCCGCGAAGACGCTCCACGACCTCGGCTACGTGAACGCCGTCAACCTCTCGGACGGCTTCGCCGGCTGGAAGCGGAACGGCTACGACTTCGTCACCCCGGCGGCGCTGACGCCCGCCCAGCGGGCCCGGTACTCGCGCCACCTCCTGATCCCCGAGGTCGGGGAGGAAGGCCAGCAGCGCCTGCTCTCCTCGCGCATCCTCCTCATCGGCGCCGGCGGCCTCGGTTCGCCTGCGTCGCTCTATCTCGCCGCCGCGGGTGTCGGGACGATCGGGATCATCGACGCCGACGTCGTCGACGACTCGAACCTCCAGCGGCAGATCGTGCACTCGACGGAGCGGCTCGGCGAGCCGAAGGTCGAGTCAGCGAAGCGAACGATCGAGGCGCTGAACCCGGACGTGACGGTCGTCCCGTTCCAGGAGCGGCTCGACTCCGAGAACATCGAGCGGATCCTCGCCCACGGTTGGGACGTGATCCTCGACGGCACGGACAACTTCCCGACCCGGTATCTCGTCAACGACGCGTCGGTCTGGCACGGCATCCCGGTCGTGCACGGGTCGATCTATCGCTTCGAGGGCCAGGTCACGGTGTTCCATCCGGGCAACGGTCCGTGCTATCGCTGCCTGTACCCCGCGCCGCCGCCGCCCGAGCTGGCGCCGAGCTGCGCCGAGGGCGGCGTCCTCGGCGTCCTCCCCGGCATCGTCGGCTCGCTGCAGGCGAGCGAGGCGCTCAAGCTCATGCTCGGCGCCGGCGAGTCGCTCGCCGGCCGGCTGCTGCTCTTCGACGCGCTCCACACCACCTTCGACGAGGTCGCGATTCGCCGCAATCCCGAGTGCCCGGTGTGCGGCGACCACCCCACGATCACCGAGTACATCGACTACGTGGAGTTCTGCCAAGGATCTCCGGTGCACGCGTCGTGACGGTCGTCCGCATCCCCCCCACGCTGCGCGGAGAGGTGGGCGGCGCCCGGCAGGTCGAGGCGAGCGGCGAGACCGTGCGCGAGGTGCTCGACGACCTCGTCGAGCGGCATCCCGCCCTCGGCCAGCAGATCCTCGCGGACGGCGGCATCGCGCCGTTCGTCAACGTCTACCTCGGCGGCGAGGACGTCCGCACCATGGACGGCCTCGACACGACAGTGCCGGACGGCGAGACCCTGATCCTCCTGCCGGCGATGGCCGGCGGAAGCTCGCAGCCCTGGTCGCCCGCGGTCGCGAGAAGCCTGCTCGACCTCGTCGGGCAGACGCCGCTCGTCGAGCTGCCCCGCATCACCCCCAAGGAGAGCGTGACCATCTACGCCAAGCTGGAGGGCCAGAACCCGACCGGATCGATCAAGGATCGCGTCGCGAAGGCGATGATCGAGGCGGCCGAGGCGTCGGGCGAGCTCGAGCCCGGGCGCGCGCTGCTCGAGCCGACCTCGGGCAACACCGGCATCTCCCTCGCCCTCGTGGCGTCTCTGAAGGGCTATCCGCTCACCTGCGTGCTCCCCGCGAACGCGACCGAGGAGCGCAAGCGCCTGCTGCGCCTCTACGGCGCCGACATCGTCCTCTCTCCCGCCGCCGAGGGCTCGAACGGCGCGGTGCGGCTCGCGCTCGAGATGGCCGAGTCCGACCCGCGGTGGTTCGTCCCCTTCCAGTACGCGAACGAGGCCAACCCGCGCGCGCATTACGAGGGCACGGGCGCCGAGATCGCGGCTGCTCTCGACCGGGTCGACGTGCTCGTGGCCGGCCTCGGCACGGGCGGCACGTTGATGGGCGCGGGTGAGCGGCTGCGCGAGACCTTCCCCGGCGTCGTCGTCGCCGCGGCCGAGCCGCTGCCAGGCGACCCGGTGATGGGACTTCGCTCCCTCGACGACGGCTACGTGCCACCGATCCTCGACGTCTCTCGCCTCGACCGGAAGGTGCTCGTCTCGAACGAGGAGTCCGTGGCCGCCGTGCGCGAGCTGCTTCGGCTCGAGGGGATCCTCGGCGGCGTCTCGGCCGGCGCCACGATCCATGTCGCACGACGGCTCGCCGCGGAGCTCGACGAGGGCGTCGTCGTCGCGATCCTCGCCGACGGCGGCTGGAAGTACCTGAGCGCCGACTTCTGGGATGCGCCCGAGGCTGGCGTCGAGAAGTCGATGGAGTCCACCGTCTGGTGGTGATCCCGGCCGCGGTGCGGGCGGCGATCGCCGACCACGCGCGCGCCGAGCTCCCGAACGAGGCCTGCGGGCTCCTCCTCCTCGACGGCGATGAGGCGGTCGAGTACGTGGCCGGCGAGAACGCCTCGCCGTCTCCGTACTTCTTCGAGCTGCGACTCGACCCGGTCGTCTGGGCGGACATCGGCGACCGCGACCTCGAGCAGGCGGTCGTGCACTCGCACGTCTCCTCACCGCCGCGTCCTTCACGTACCGACGTGGAGCGGATCGGTCTCTGGCGCGACCGGCCGTACGTCATCTACTCGGTTCGGCTCGACGAGCTGGCCGCCTGGCGCGTGTCGCCCGACGGGTACGAGCCGCTTCCCCTCGCCTGATCCGACCGTCCCACACCGGCGGCGACAACGCTTGTGTTGATTCAACACAAGCGTTGTCCACCGGGTGTCGTGGCGCTACGAGACCTTGAACGAGCCCTTCATGAAGCTCTTGTGGGGGTCGCAGACGAACTTGTAGGTGCCCTTCTTCAGCGTAACGGTGAACGTCTTCGTTCCGGTCTGGCCGACGCTCGTCTTGACGTTGACGCCCGGGCCGGTCAGGTGGAAGTTGTGCTGATCCGACTTGTCGGACACGACGAGCTTGATCTTCCCCGCCTTGGTCGGCTTCGAGGCCATCTTGATCGTGAACCCCGGCCCGACGGTCCCCTTGTAGGTCGGCGTCGCCGCAAGCGCGGGCAGCGCCAGCGCGAGCAGGGCGACGAGGGCGGTCACGGCGGCGGTCAGGATGCGCGTCATCTCACTCCTTCGAGTCTGGTGGCGATGCAGGTGGATACGTGCGACTCACCCATGTGGATTGGGGCGGTAGGGTCGGCAGGCGATGATCGCCGACGCCCACGTCGACCTTCTGATGGAGGTCGCGTATCGCGAGCGCCGGCTCGGCGAGACGGACGTCTTCGCGAGTACCTGGCTCCCGCTCTTCGAGCGCGGCGGGGTCGGCCTTCAAGTGTGCGCAGTCTATGTCGACGTGACCGTGCAGCCGGAGGGCTCGCTGCGCGAGGCGCTGTCGATGGTCGCGGCGTTCCAGAACGCGCTTCGCGAGAACGCCGGCCGCGTCGTGCAGGTCACGTCCGCGGCCGACCTGGACGCGGTCGAGGCGGGCGAGCGCATCGGTCTGATGCTCTCGTTGGAGGGCGTCGAGTGCTTCGGGGTGGAGACGTGGCCCGCGGACGTGTTCCACGCGCTCGGCGTCCGTATGGCCGGGCTCACCTGGAACCGCCGGAATGCGTTCGCCGACGGCGCCGCCGAGGAGGGCGGGAGCCTCTCGCGACTCGGCCGCGAGCTCGTCGACCGGCTCGTCTCGCTCGGCGTGATCCTCGACCTCGCCCACGCCTCGCGCGGCGTCTTCGCGGAGGTGCTCGAGCGGGTCGGCGCCTCGGGCGCGCCGGTGCTCTACTCGCACGGCGGCTGCCGGAGCGTGCATGAGTCGCCGCGGAACCTCGACGACGACCAGCTGCGCGCCCTCGCCGCGGCCGGCGGCGTCCTCGGGCTCATGCTCCACCCGATCGCGATCGGCCCGGAGCGCGGGACGATCGACGGCGTGATCGAGCATCTCGAGCATGCGGCGTCGGTGATCGGGATCGAGCGGGTCTGCCTCGGCGGCGACTTCACGAAGCGCCTGTGGGAGGCGATGCCGCCTCCGCCGGAGCCGAAGGACGGCCTTGCCCCGCCCGGCCTCAGGCCAGGCCAGGGCATCGCAGGGCTGACCGGCCCCGAGGAGTATCCGGCCCTCGTCGCCGCGCTGCACGAGCGAGGTTGGAGTGAGGAGGAGGTCACCGCCGTCACGGCCGGCAACCTCCTCCGCTTCCTGCGCGAGGCGCTCTAGCTAGAGCGTCGCGACAGCGCGGGTCGCGGCCGACCGGTAGAGCGCGTCGATCGTTCTCGCCTGCCCCACGGCGTCGGCGCGGCCGAGGAGCGCAGGCGCACGCCCGTCGATCGCGTCGGCGAGGTTCTCCAGCTCGAGCGTGTACGAGTCGGCGGGCTCCACCTCGACGACCTCGGTCGACCCGTCTCGCGTGAGCGTCACGCCTCCACCCCAGTCCACGCGCCACGGCGCCTCGACGACCAGCACGCCGTCCTCGCCGACCGCCTCGAGGGACTGGCGCTGGGGCGAGCGGAACGTCGCCTCGAACTGGCCGACGACGTCGTCGGCGCACCGTAGCGTCCCGTGAAACGCCATGTCGATCCCGGTCGTCCCCGTCACCTGTTCGCCGCGCACGTGCTCGGGATCGCCCGCGAGGAGCCGGATACCGCTGACGCAGTAGCAGCCGACGTCCATCAGCGCGCCGCCGTCGAGCTCGGGCAGCGCACGGACGTTCGAGAGATCGTGGAGCGGGAAGGTGAATGTCGTCTTCACCGCGCAGAGCCGTCCGATCGCGCCGTCGGCGACGAGCCGCGCGATGGTTGCTGTCTGTGGGTGGTGGCGGTACATGAACGCCTCCGCCAGGACGACGCCGGCCGCGTCCGCGGCGTCGAACGCCTCCTCCGCCTCGTCGGGGTGACGCGTGTACGGCTTCTCGCAGAGCACGTGCTTTCCGGCGGCGAGCGCGTGCATTGTCCACTCGTGATGCATCCCGTTCGGGAGCGAGATGTAGACGGCGTCGACGTCGGGATCGGCGAGGAGCGCCTCGTACGAGCCGTGCGCGGTCGCGATCCCGTGCTCTGCCGCGTAGGCCTCCGCCCGTGCGGTGTCACGGCTCGCGACGGCCACCACGTCCACGCGGTGGCTGTTCGCAGCGCCAGCCAGGATCGCGCGGTTGATGTTCGCAGTGGAGACGAGCCCGAGCCTCACGAGGAGACCCTAACCGCCCGGAGGGCCGGATACAGCGCCTGGTACCGCTCGCGCGCCCCGAGGTAGGCCTCGTGCCACGCCGCGTCAGGCTCGACCGTGCTGGTGACACGGACGCACCGCGCGACGGCGTCGTCGACGTCCGCGAACACACCCCCGGCGACGCCGCCGAGGAGGGCGGCGCCGAGAGCCGAGCCTTCCTCGGACTCGGTCAGCTCGAGCGGGACGCCGAGAACGGCCGCGACGATCTCGAGCCAGAGGCGGCTGCGCGCGCCGCCGCCGGAGACCCGGGCAGTCGTAGGCTCGACGCCGAGCGCGCGGAGCAGGTCGAGCGAGTCCGCCAGACCGAACGCCACGCCCTCGAGCACCGCCCGGACGAGCGCACCGCGGTCGTGGCGCAGCTCGAGGCCGACGAACGCGCCGCGGGCATCGGGGTCGGCATGCGGCGTCCGCTCGCCCGCAAGGTAGGGCAGGAAGCTGAGCCCCTCTGCGCCGGGTGGCCAGGCCTGGGCCTCGGCGACGAGATCATCGAACGACACGTCCCTCGCGATCGTGTCGTGGAGCCACTGCAGCGATCCCGCGGCCGACAACATCACCCCCATCGCCTGCCAGGTGGCCGGACGGGCGTGACAGAACGCGTGGACGCGCGCCTCGGCGTCGTGGGCGTAGGCGGGGAGCGGCGCCAGGACGACGCCTGACGTGCCGAGCACCACGGAGAGCGTCCCGGGCGTCGTTGCTCCGACACCGACGGCCGCCGCGGGCTGGTCACCCGCCCCGACGGCCACGGGGATTCCAAGGGACACTGTGGCACCTGCGGTCGTGGCGCCTGCCTGCTCGGGAGACTCGAGGACGGGCGGCAACCAGGCGCGGGGGATCTCCAGCGCGTCGACGACCTCGGCGCTCCAGTCGCGGCGGGCGACGTCGAGCAGGAGCGTGCCGGACGCGTCCGAGGCGTCGATCGCCCACTCTCCGGTCAGCCCGAGCCGGACGTAGTCCTTCGGCAGCATCACGCGCGCGACGCGCGCGTAGGCATCAGGCTCGTGGCGCCGCAACCAGAGGAGCTTCGGCGCGGTGAAGCCGGGGAGGGCGCGGTTCCCCGTGAGCGCGATCAGTCGCTCGAGCCCGATCCGCCCCTCGATCTCGGCGCACTCGACGACGGTGCGCTGGTCGTTCCAGAGGATTGCGGGTCGGATCACCTGCCCCCCGTCGTCCACCACGACGAGCCCGTGCATCTGGCCCGAGAAGCCGATCCCGGCGACCTCGCGCCCGTCGGCGACCTCGGCGAGCGCGGCCTCGGCGGCCCGCAGCCAGTCGCCCGGGTCTTGCTCGGCCCAGCCGGGCCTCGGCGTCGAGAGCTCGTAGCCGCGCGTGGCGGTCGCAAGGACGTCGCCGTCCGGCGACAGCGCGAGCGCCTTGACGCCGGTCGTCCCAACGTCGAGCCCGACTAGCGCGGGGGGACCCATGGTTCCCCCGCGTGCCCTCTCCTTCGCGTGGTTGTCTCGGCGACCCTCTTGTGGCCTCCCAGCCGGCAAAGCCGGCCTTCGGCCGCGACGCGCGCCGCACCGTCCAGCCTCGAGGGATGCAGCAAGCCCCTCGGGCCTTGGCCCTTCGTCGGAGATGCCGTCCGCCGGCGCGGGCGAAGCCGGGCTTTGCCCGGCGGGAGCCCAAGGATGCTCGATCCGGGCGCAACCCGGGAGGAGGGGGCCCGTGGGGGAACCAGGGGTTCCCCCACGTTCACGCGCCGAGCGCGGCGTAGACGAGCTCGTAGGCGCGGACGGCGTCCTTGCGCGACTGCGCCTCGTGGAGGGCGGCCTCGTCGATCCGCCCGGAGACGTCCCAGATGAAGTTCCACTGCAGCACCGAGCGCTTCACCGCAGCGACGGCGTCCTCGGTGTACGGGTAGAGGTCGAATCCGAGCCGCTCGCCGTTCTCGCCGTACCGCGCCCGCCGCAGCTCGACGGCCAGCTCGAGCGTCTCCATGAACGCGGTCGCCCCGACCATGTTGTCGTCGTCGAACGTGCCCCAGCCCGAGTTGGCATGTTGGTGCCCGAGCAGTCCTTCCGCCGCGAGCAGCGCCGCGTACTCGCCGAGCGACTCCCCGTTCATGAGCAGGTGCTGCCAGTCCATGTTCACCTGGACGTTGTCGATCCCCCGGGCGCGCAGCGTGTGGATCACGTGCAGCGTCATCCCGATGTTCCGCATGAAGATCTTCATCGCGGGCTCGGAGTTCTTGTGCTCGAGGAAGAGCTTGACGCCGTGCTTCGCGCAGGTCTCGGCCGCCTCCGCCATGCCCTCCACGAACCACTCCCACGACTGCGCGTACGGCGTCTGGAACGGGTAGTTGTAGCCCTCGATCCCCGGCCAGCAGATCATGTTCGCCCCCACCGCTCCGGCCATCTCGGCCGTCTCACGGGTCAGGCGCCGCGCCTCGGCTCGCACCGCGGGGTCGACCGACGTCAGCCCGCCCTTGCCGAAGCGCGCGTCCGTGTGCAGCCCGGTGCACACCGTGGCGATCCCGTGCCCGTCGAGCGCGTCGCGCACCTCGTCGAGGTTGTCGTGGTTCAGCTCGCCGGGGTAGTGGAACTCGTAGTCGTCCATCAGGTCGCCGAGACCCTCGA
>DASUZN010000261.1:0-7373 GCA_036376855.1 Gaiella sp.
GGTCGAAGTAGCGGAGCGCCGTGCGGCCAGGACGGATTCGACTTCGCAGTGACGCGAGCTCGTCGTCCGAGACCTCGCCGAGCGCGCGCTTGACCCCGAGATAGGGAAGGTTCAGGTCATCCTGGTAGACGATCGTCGAGATGCGCGGGTTGACCTCGATCACATGCTCGCCGACGAGCTGGATGTTGAAGAACCACTCGATCCCGAGCTCCTCCACGACCCGGTCGGCGATCTCCATCAGCGCAGGATCGTCGAGCGTGACGAAGTACATCGCGAGCCCGGCGCGCATCGCCTCACGGGTCTTGGGATGGCCGAGCACGACGCGCTTGCCGTCGGCGATGCCGTCGATCGTTCGCTCGCCACCCGTCGCGAGCTCCATCACGAGCAGGTCGGGGCCGCCTTCCGCCGGGAGCAGCTCGACCGCTTCCTCGAGCCGCATCGCGACCGACCCGGGGCGCTCGTGGAGGAGCTGGTGCGCGCGGTCGACCGTCGGGTCGAGGACCCGGAACCCGCGCGACCCGGACGAGAACACGGGCTTGAAGCAGACCGGCCGGTCGGGGTAGCCGAGCTCGCGGGCGGCGTCGGCCACCTCTGCGGCGCCGTTCACGCGCCGGAACTGCGGCGCCGGCACCCCGATGCGGTGGAGGAGGGCATAGCTCTCGGCCTTGTCGTTCGAGCGGTGGATGGTGTCGGGCCGGGACACGAGCACCGGGACCGGGAATCGCTCGCGGTGTGCGGCGAGGCCCTCGAGGTCGAACGACGACTGGGGCAGGACGACGTCGACCCGCTCACGTTCGACCACCGCCCGCATCGCGTCCGGAAAGCCCGGGTCGGACCCGGCCGGCACGAGATCGAACGCGTCGCAGAGGTGGCGCCCGACGGAGCGCTCCGACATGTCCGTCCCGACGAGTCGCACCTCGCGCTCGCCGTTCCGGCGCAGGGCGCCGAGCAGCGCCGCGGTGCCCGGCGCACCGGAGGCCGAGACGAGCACAGTGATCGGTCGAAGGCTCACGGGCACGTATCCAAGCAGCGGCGCGCTACGCGAGGTCGATGCGATCCTCGGCGAGCTGGACGAGGCGGCGCTCACGCTCGCCGTCGAGCATCGCGCGCATCGTCGCGCCCATCGTCGCCCCCGGATAGGCCCAGATCTCCGGGTGCGTCAGCAGCTGGAGCCAGGGAAAGCCGCCGGCGCGAAGCTCCTCGTGCGGGCAGCCCGAGCGCCAGCGCTGGTTCGAGTCCGAGCGGTACGTCGGCGGGTCGAAGTACCCCTCCTGCATGACGTTCAGCGCACCTGCGATCGGAGCGGTCATGTACTGCGGGTCCGGGTTGTGCCAGGCGACGACAGGGTCGAATCGCTCGTCGAGCGTGGCGTTCGGATAGACGGCGTGCAGGCCGACGCGGTGACCGAGCTCGCGCAGCCTCGCCGTTGCGGTGACGCCCTCCCTCGAGGCGAGGTTGTAGAAGACCGACTCGGTCATGAGGAAGTACGTCGCGGAGACGTCCTCCGACGCCTCGAGCTCGGCCATGCCTAGCGCCGCGTCGAGGGAGAGGTCGACGTCGTGGCGGAGCAGGAGGTCGCCCCGTCGCGGCTGCTCGTCGAACTGCGCGAACCGGTAGCCCCCCGCGCGCGCGGCCTGCAGCAGCTCGCGGTAGTGATCGAGCGTGAAGCCGCAGCTCACGTGACGTCCACCTCGAGCAGCCCTGCTGCATGCTCCGCTCGCCGCAGCGCCTCGATGGACGTGGGCGCGGTGGCGATCACGTAGCCACGACGATCGCCGTCAAGCCGCACGGGACGGATCGTCTCGCCGACGACGAGGTACGTCTCCGCCTGGACGACGCCGGGTGCACCGAGCACGTCGTCGAGCGGGCCGATCCGCGTGACCGTCCCGAAGGGAAGCGGGCCCGGCGACGCGGTCAGGAAGCGGATCGCGAGCGGCTGCGAGAAGCGGGGCAGCGCCACGTCGTCCGCGATCGCTTCGCCGAGCGCGAAGCGCAGCGCGACCTCGACGAGGTCGACGCCGACGGCATGGCGCACGAGGTCGGCCATCTGGCCACCGGGGATCCGCGCGGCCACCTCTACGACCGAAACGCTGCCGTCGGGGGAAGCGATCAATTGCGGGAAGGCGATGCCGTCGCGGAGCCCGAGCGCGGCGACGGAGCGCTCCGCGACTCGCTCGGCGAGTTCGAGCTGGTCGGAGTGGATCGACGCCGGGTAGACGTGGATCCAGCCGACGCCGAAGCCGGCGCCGTCGGGCCGCAGGCGGTCGGAGAGCGTCACGATCCGGGCGTCGCCGTTCCGGACGACGACGATGCCGTTCATCTCGGTTCCCTCGACGAAGCCCTCGAGGATCGCCTCGCGGCCGGGGGACTCGGCGAGCGCAGAGTGGAGGTGCGACTCGAGGTCGCCGGCGGTCTCGATCCGGAAGAGACCGCGCTGCCCGCCGGAGTCCACAGGCTTGAGCACGGCTGGAAGGCCGACCGTCTCCAGCGCGGTGCGTCCCTCCGCGAGATTGCGGACCGCCGCGAACGGCGGCTGCGGGAGGCCTTCCTCCGCGAGCGTTCGGCGCATCGCGAGCTTGTGGGTCATGCGGTGCGCGACGTCCGTCCCGATCGTCGGCAGGCCGAGGCGTTCGGTCACCGCGGCGACGACCGGCACCGCGCGGTCCGCCGAGACGGTCAGGGCGCCGGCCACCTCGTACCGGCGTGCAACGTCTTCGACCGCGTCCACGTCCGCGAAGTCGACGACCTCAGGCACGTCGGCGAGGACGAGACCGGGCGCGTCCGCGTTCCGATCGACCGCGACGACGCGGAGCCCTCGCTCGCGCGCCTGCGCGATCGCGCGGCGCTGGTGGCGTCCCGCGCCGACGAAGAGGACGCTCGACACGGCGCGATGGTAGACGCGCGATCGTCCATGCGCCGCGTGCGCCTGTGGAGCGATCGGCACGAAGCTGGCGCGGAGTCGTATCCCATTCGTCTCTGTTGTCTCGTTAGGCTTTGAGCCGTGGGGAGGAGGTCGGCGGCCCGAGAGTGATGGGATGCGACATGGCGGATCGCGACAAGGCCGTTCCCGACAGGCGAGAGTCGACGGGCGATAGTCGACAGGCAGAGTCGACGGGCGGACAGTGGACAGTCGGCCGTCGCCGAATGTTTCGCGAGTCTGCCCAGAGCGATCGCGCCCGGCCATCCCTCGGACCGGCCGCGTCTACGATCCGCGGATGCCCCTGACGGGAAAGCGGATCCTCATCACCGGCGGCGCCGGGTTCATCGGCACGACGCTCGCGACCAGGCTCGTCGACGACAACGAGGTCGTCGCGGTCGACAACCTCCATCGCGACGCGCTCTCGGGGACAGAACTCGCCGACCACCCGAACTTCCGCTTCGCAGAGGGCGACGTCCTCGACCTCGAGCGGCTCACCGAGCTCGCGGACGGCTGCACGCACTTCGTCCACGCGGCGGGGATCGCGGGCGTCGACACCGTGCTGACGAGCCCCGTCCGCACGATGCGCGTCAACGTGATCGGCACCTACAACGCCCTGGAGGCCGCCCTCGCGACGCGGGAGACGGTAGAGCGACTCGTCGAGTTCTCCACGAGCGAGGTGTTCGGTCAGCACGCGTTCAACGTCCAGGAAGGACATGTCACGACGATCGGGTCGGTCGGCGAGGCGCGCTGGACGTACGCGGTCTCCAAGCTCGCCGGTGAGCACATGGCGCACGCGTATCACGCGGAGCTCGGGCTTCCTGCGGTGTCGGTGCGGCCGTTCAACATCTTCGGCCCCGGCCAGATCGGAGGCGGCGCGATCCGCGCCTTCATCGAGGCGGCACTCGCCGGCCGCGATCTCGAGATTCACGGCGACGGCTCCCAGATCCGCGCCTGGTGCTACGTCGACGACATGGTCGAGGCTGTCCTGCTCGCGCTCGAGCACCCGTCAGCCGTCGGGGAGAGCTTCAACGTCGGCAACGCGCGCTCCGCCGTCACGATCTACGACCTCGCTACACGCATCAAGCGCCTGACGGGCTGTCCCGGCGAGATCCGTTTCGTGCCGTTGCATTACACCGACGTCGAGCTTCGGATCCCGAACGTCGACAAGGCGCGCTCGCTGCTCGGGTTCGAGGCTGAGGTCGAGCTGGACGACGGGCTCACGCGGACAATCGCGTGGTACCGCGCTCGGCTCGGTGCGGCGGCGTGACCGACACGCACATTCGGCTCGCCCGGCCCGATGTCGGGGAGGCCGAGCTCGCGGCTGTCGCCGAGGTGCTCGCCAGCGGCCAGCTGACGATGGGGCCGCAGGTCGACGCGTTCGAGGTGGCACTCGCGCGGGCCGTCGGCACCGCCGACGCCGTCGCCGTCTCCTCCGGAACCGCCGCCATCCACCTCGCGCTCCTTGCGCTCCGCATCGGCCCCGGCGACGAGGTGATCGTGCCCGCGTACACCTTCCCCGCGACCGCGAATGCGGTCGAGCTCTGCGGCGCGGGCGCCGTCCTCGTGGACGTCGACCCCGAGACGTTCCTGGTTCGCCCGGAGCTCGTCGCGGGCGCCGTGACGAAGCGGACGCGCGCCGTGCTCGCCGTCCATCTCTTCGGGCGGCCGGTCGCCTGGGAGGAGCTCCAGACCGCCGTGCCGCAGGAGGTCGTCCTGGTCGAGGACGCCGCGGGGGCGCTCGGGGCGAGGTATCGGGGAACGCCGTGCGGGGCGCTCGGGCTGCTCGCCTGCCTTTCGTTCCACCCCCGGAAGATCGTCACGACCGGCGAAGGCGGCGCCGTGACGACGGACGAGGCCGAGCTCGCGACCGCGGTGCGCCGCCTGCGCCACCACGGGATTGCCGCAGGGCATCCGACGGACATCGAGGCACCCGGCTTCAACTACCGCCTCGCCGACGTCCTCTGCGCCCTCGGCATCCCCCAGCTCGAGCGCCTCGAGAGCCTGCTCGCCGCCCGTGAGCGTGTGGCCGGCTGGTACGGAGAGCGTCTCGAGCACCTCGTCGGCACGCCGTCGGCCGACGAGGGCGACCGGCACGGCTGGCAGGCGTACGTCGTCACGCTCGACCGTCGCGACGAGGCGCTCGCCGGCCTGCGCGCCGAGGGGATCGAGGCGCAGATCGGCACGTACGCCGTCCATCACCTCTCGGCGTACCGCGATCGCGGCGCGTTCCCCGGAGCCGATGCGGCGTTCGAGCGCGCGCTGGCGCTTCCCTTCGCGACGACGATGACCGAGGACGAGGTCGACCGCGTCGCCTCGGCCCTCGCGCGCTACGCGTAGCTACGAGGGGTCGCGAAAACGCGCCGCCAGATCGCGAAGCGCATTCACGTCCGACGTGAACTCGGCCTCGGCGATCGTGCCGGGTGCGAACGGCACTCCGGGCGTGGGGTCATCTGCGTAACGTGGAATCACGTGGATATGAAGGTGCGCCTCCGAGCCACGTGTAGCGAGAGCTTGAAACGCACGACTATCGCCAAGCCTCCTACAGGGCTATGTCGTCAGGCCGAACGGGGACGCGCGTCAATGGGCGACCGGTCGCCGCGCGCACCGCGGACAGGATCGCCGCGGTCGAGACGACGGTCGGCGGCTCTCCGACGCCCTTGACCCCATAGGGCGCGTCCGGCTCGGGCACCTCGACGAGCTCGATGGCGACCGGCGGCATGTCGAGCGTGGTCGGCAGCAGATAGTCGGTGAAGCTCGCGTTCAGGATCGCGCCGTCGCGGGTCACGAGCTCCTCCATCAGCGCGAGCCCGAGTCCCTGGGCGGTGCCGCCCTCGATCTGGCCCTCGACCGCGAGCGGGTTGATCGCCTTGCCGACGTCCTGCGCGGTGCCGACCCACACGACACGGGTCAGGCCGAGGTCGACGTCCACCTCGACGACGACCCGCATCGCGGACACCGCCAGCGCGACATGGGCACGGTCGCCGGTGATCTGCCCGGTCTCCGGGTCGAGGGGCGTCGTCCTCGGATGCCGGTACACGCGCTCCACGTCGACCTCGCCGCCCCCGAGCCTCTCGCGCTCCTCGAGCGCCGCGCGACACGCGTCACGGACGGCGCCCGCGGCCATCCACGTCATGCGCGAGGCGGACGCCGAGCCCGCCGAGCCGACGGCTCCGGTCGTGTGCGGCGCGAGCGTCACGTCGTCGGTTCCGAGCTCGGTGCGCGCGACCTGGAGGATCACGCCGACGACGCCCTGGCCCACCTCGGCCGACGCCGAGTGCACGACGGCGCTCCCGTCCGCGAGGAGCTGCACCCGTGCCGTGCAGTAGTCGTCGAACCCTTCCGAGTAGCAGATGTTCTTGAAGCCCAGCGCGAACCCGACACCGCGCCGGACGCCCTCGCCGGTCGTCGTGTTGCCGGCGCCGCCCGGCAGCCGCAGCGGGTCCCGCGGCAGCGCCTCCTCGGCAGGCACCGCGATCGCCGCGGCACGCCGGATCACCTCGCGTGTCGGCAGCGAGCCCGTCACGACCTGGCCGGTCGGCAGGACGTCGCCGGGCTCGAGCGCGTTCAGAAGCCGTAGCTCGACCGGGTCGATCCCCAGCTCGGCGGCGAGGAGGTCCATCTGCGCCTCCCCGGCGAAGCAGGTCTGCACTGCGCCGAAGCCGCGCATCGCGCCGCAGGGCGGGTTGTTCGAGTACACCGCCGTCGCCTCGATCAGCGCGTTGTCGACCCGGTACGGGCCGAGCGCGAACGAGGCGGCGTTCGAGGCCACCGCGGTCGAGCTCGAGGCGTACGCGCCACCGTCCAGCAGGATCTCCATCCGGACGCAGGTGAGCCGTCCCTCGCGCGTGGCGCGGTGCTCGCACCGGATGCGGGCCGGGTGCCGGTGGACGTGTCCCGTGAACGACTCGGCGCGGTCGTAGACCATCTTCACGGGGCGCCCGGTGTGCAGCGCGAGCAGGGCGCCGTGGAGCTGCATCGAGAGGTCCTCGCGGCCTCCGAACGCGCCGCCGACGCCGGCGAGGTGCAGCCGCACCTGCTCCGGGCGCAGGGCGAGGCACGGCGCCACCTGGTCGCGGTCGACGTGGAGCCACTGCGTCGCGACGTGGATGTCGATGCCGCCCTCGCCGTCCGGCACCGCAAGGCCCGACTCGGGCCCGAGGAAGGCCTGGTCCTGGATGCCGACCTCGTACGTCCCGGTGACCACGACGTCTCCCGGCGTGTCGGGATCGCCGTGGCGGATGACGAGGTGCCGGACGACGTTGGGCCGCGGGTCGTCGCGGTAGCCGTGCCCCATCGTGGGGCGGTCGGGGTGCAGTGGCTCCTGCTCGAGCGCGCGCTCCATGTCGACGACCGGCTCGAGCGGCGCGTACTCGACGACGATCGCCTCGAGCGCTCGGCGCGCCTGCTCGGGGTGGTCGGCGGCGACCACGACGACCGGCTCGCCGACGTAGCG
>DASUZN010000262.1:0-4179 GCA_036376855.1 Gaiella sp.
CGGCGCTTTCTCGCCGACTGGCCCGGAATCGAACTCGGCCTCTCCGAGCCGACCACCGACCCGGAGCTCTACGCGGCGATCGAGTCGGGCAGCGTCGACCTCGCCTTCGGCAGCCCGCCGCTGCCGGACGGCCCCTTCGAAGCGCGCGACCTGATGAGCGACCCGTACGTCCTCCTCGTCCCGGCCGCCAGCCCGCTCGCCGAGCGCACATCCGCCTCGCTCGACGACCTCGGCGACCACGTCCTGATTGGGTCGAACACGTGCGCAAGCGGCGTCGTGGTGGAGAACGAGCTCGGCATGCGCGGCTACGACATCGACTACGGCTTCCGCTCCGACGACAACGGCACGATCCAGGGCCTCGTCGCCGCGGGCTTCGGCGTCGCCCTCACCCCTCTGCTCGCGATCGCACCGGGCGACGACCGCGTCAAGGCGATCCGGCTGGTGCCCAAGGTGCCGCGCCGCGTGATCGCCGTCATCTGGCACCGCGACCGCCACCGCTCTCCCGCCGCGCGCGCCTTCATCGAGATCGCGCGTGACGTCGCCGCCGACGTCGAGCGCGAGCTCGTCGAGCCCTGAGCGATCGGTGCGGCGGGATTTCCCCCGCCCCGCCGCACCCTGGCCCCCGCCTCAGACCTCTGTAACCGACCCGGCACGGGTGGCGACCGTCTCGAGCCACGTCGCGGGGATCGCGGCCGGGCCCTCCGAGGTGCCGGCGTGCTTCCGGACGAGCGCGACGAGATCCGCGAAGAGCGCGTCGGCGCCGCCGTCTCCAACGGCCTCGAACGCCTTCAGCGTCGGCCCGTAGTAGTCACGGAAATACTCGACGAAGCCCTCGGCGGTGCGGAAGCGGAACGTGAACGTCCGCTCGCGGCAGCCGAGACCGTCGATCGTGTCGCCGAACATCGAGCCGACGTAGGCTCTGGTGCCCCACAGGAGCGGCGATGCGACGCCCGGGGCAGGCGGCACGTGCGCGGCGACGACCTTCAGCATCTCGCCGATGAACCCGTCGGGCGTCCAGGTCGCGAGGCCGATCCGGCCGCCCGGTCGGCACACGCGGGCGAGCTCGGCGAACGCCTTCGCGTGATCCGGGGCGAACATCGCCCCGAACACCGAGACGACTGCGTCGAAGCTCGCGTCCGGGAACGGGATCGACTCCGCGTCACCGCCGACGAGGTCGATGTCGAACCCCTCGGCCTCGGCCCGTTGGCGTCCCCGGGAGAGAAGGGCCGGGACGTAGTCGATGCCGACGACGTCGGCGCCGCGCCGTGCCGCGGCGAGCGCAGCGTTGCCGCTGCCGGTCGCGACGTCGAGGACGCGCCAGTCGGCCCGAAGGTCGACGGCCTCGACGAGGTCCTCCGCGACGGGCTGGATCAGGGCTGCGACCGCGTGAAAGTCGCCGCTCGCCCACATCGTCTGCTGGCGCTGCTTGACCGCCTCGAGATCGGGGGCGATCGCTTCTGTCGTGCTCATCTCGTTCTCCTTCGTTTCATGGTTGGTGTGGCCGGCGGTCGCGAGCACGCGCTCGAACGGGACCGCCGCCCGCGTGGCCGCCTCGCGCACCGCCTCGGCCGTGTCCGCCTCGACGAGGAGGAAGCAGGTCTCGTCCTCCGGGACGAAGATCGACCGGACGAGACGAACCGGCCGTCCCTCCGCCGTCAGCGCGGCGGCGGCACAGCGGGCACGCGATGTCTCGCGGTCGGCGCCGTCGGCGGCGGCTCCGGAGACGTACAGCTCGACGAGGAACTCGGCCATGCCTGCGACGGTACGGCCCCGCGCAGCGCGGCGAAACCCCGGATCCCCCCAGTGTTTACGAGCGTCCTACCCCAGTGCGGGTAGCCGCACCCCGGGCCCGAGGAGGCCCGTCGAAGCGTCTCAGTCGCGCTACGGTGCGAGCCGGGCGGCGAGCTGCGCGCGAGAGCGGATCCCGAGTTTCGCGTACGTCTTCGAGAGGTGGAACTCGACGGTGCTGACCGTGACGACGAGGCGCTGCGCGATCTCCTTGTTCGTGAGCCCCTGCGCAGCGAGCTCGGCGACCCGGCGCTCCGCGCGCGTCAGCTCACCGGCGTCCGGCGCCTTCCGGGCACCGACCCGCTCGACCTCGGCGCGGCTGGCCTCGGCCCACCCGTGCGATCCGAGCTCCTCGAACGCCGCCGCGGCCCGTCCGAGCGCGTCGCGTGCAGCGCCCCACTTCCGGTGCCGGCGCTGCGCCCGGCCGAGCACGAGCAGCGACCGCGCCGCATCGAACGCGAGGCCGAGCCGCGCGTACTCTCGCGCGGCTTCCTCGAGCTCGTCCGCGTCGTGGTCGTCGTACGTCCCGGCGAGACGGATCGCAGCACGGCAGCGACGCGTCGTGACGAGGCCCCACGGGTGGTCCTGAGCCTCCGAGAGCTCGGCGAGCCGCGCCGCGACCGCCGACGCCTCGCCGAGCTCCTCGAGCTCGACGAGCGCCTCCACGAGCTCGGGCGCCGCCGGGAAGGCACCCGGGTCGTCTACGCCTTCGCGCTCGGTGTGGCCCCAGGCCCAGCGCAACGCCTCGGCGGCCGGCTCGGGCTCGCGGGACAGCAGCCGCGCCGCTCCCAGCGCGCGCCTCGCCTCCAGGAGGTCCCAGTTCGATCCCGTCCGCCTGGCGCGCGCGACCGCCTCGTCTCCCCAGGTCACGGCGGCCGCCGAGTCTCCCCGCCCCACCGCGAGGAGTGCGCGGCAACGCTCGTACATCGGCCACAGGAGCAGCTCGGAGTCCGAGGACTCCGCCCATTCGTCGAGCAGGCGCTCGGCGACGTCCCACCCGCCGGCGCGGAGCTCGAGCTCGCACATATGGAGCCGCTGGAGCGCGTACGACGACGGCTCCCCACGCTCGTCGGCCATGTCCATCAGGCCGGTCAGCGCCGTCCGCGCCTCGGCGATCGCGCCGCGCCAGACGAGGCGCTGCGCCGCGACACGCTCGGGTGACGGCGCCATGTAGAACGCCATCTCCTCGGTCAGCTCGCGAAAGCGCAGGCACAGGTCGTCGACGGCGTGCCCTCCCAGGCTGCGGGTCCAGGCGAGCGCGTAGAGCACCGGGAGCTCGGCGCCGTCCTCGACGCCGCGGGCGAGCTCGACGGCCTCCTCGGCCCATGCGTTCGTCATCGCGATGCGCTCGACCCGGACCGCCGCGACGTTCGCGGCGAGCTCACCGAGGACGGCGGCGCGCAGGCGAGGGTCGTTCGCGCTCTCTGCCAGCGCCCGGTCGAAGAAGTCGAGGATCTCCCGATTGCTCGTCACGTCGCCGCCCGTGAGCAGGAACCACGCTCGTGCGCGTGACGGCCCGGCCGGGAGCGAGTCGACGATCGGCAGCAGCAGGTCTGCGAGCCGTTGCTTCTCCCCCGCGATCTCGAGGTACGCCCCGAGCTGTAGCAGCCGGTCGACGTGCGCGGGATCGTCGGGCGGCGTGAGCCGGTACGCATGCTCCGCGAGCTCTGCGGCGGCCGGCGCGGCACCCCGTCTCGCCGCGGTGCTCGCCGCTCGAGAGACGGCCTCCGCGAGCGCCGTGTCCGGCTCGGTTGCCGCGAGGGCGAGGTGGCGGATCCTGAGCTCGCCGTCGATCCCGGTCTCTGCGATCAGGCGATGGAGCGCTCGCCATTCCAAGGGCGGGCAGTCGCGCGCCGCAGCCGCCGCGATCAGCGGGTGCGCGGCGCGCACGTGGTCGCCGTCGACGACGAGGACCCCGGCGGCGACCGCCTCGGCGAGGGCGCGCTCGTCGGAGACCTGCAGCAGCTGGCCGAGTCGCAGATCCGGGCTCAGGGCGACGATCGTGAGCACGCGTCTCGGCGCCTCCGGCAGTGCCGCCACGCGCGTTCCGAGCAGCTCGTCGACGCGCTCCGGCACCGGCAGCTCCCCGCCGAGCGAGGGCACGCCGTCGACGACGAGGGTGCGACCGAGCTCCAGGGCGAACAGCGGGTTCCCGAGGGTCGCGTCGAAGAGTCGCCGCATCAACGGCCGCGAGAGGCTGAGACCGAGCCGCTCGAGGAGCAACCGGCGGGTGCCGCCGAGGCTCAGGCCGTCGAGCTCGATCCGCTCGACCCCCTGCGGCTCGAGCGCCTGCTCGAGCGGGGTGACCGGCCCGGGGCGGCGTGCGAGCAGGAACGTCACGCGGCCGGCCCCGAGACGCCGGGCAGCGAACGCGAGCGCCGTGGCCGAGGC
>DASUZN010000263.1:0-5478 GCA_036376855.1 Gaiella sp.
GTCGGGCACGATGCCGGCGAGCGGATCGACATCGCTAGGCGGCGGCGGAACCGGGAAGGCGTTCGTGCGAATCCGTACGCGTCCAGGGTCGGCGCCCGACGCGACGACGTCGTCGCGTTCCCTGGACGACGACACGATCACGAGCCGCGCGCCCGAGGCGACACCGCGGCCGACCGTGGAGTCGAACACACGCTTCAAACCGACCTTTCGCAGCCGCGGCGCGAACATCCCCACGGGCTCGAAGACATACGGGACGCGGCGCATCCGGCACCAGGCGGAGACACCCGTTGTGACCGGGTCCCGGAACCCCATCACGTGCGTCACGTCGGGCCGCGGCAGGCGGCGGAGCTCGAGCGGCAGCGTCGGCGTGATCCCCATCCACCGGTACCTGAGCGGCGTCGCCAGGTACGTCACGCGGGCGCCGTCGACCGTCTCGACCAGGGTGCGCCGGCCGGGTCGCCCGGCGACGTCGGTCAGTGTCGTCGTCACGACCTCGACGTCGTGCCCGCGCGCGACGAGCCGCGTGACGAGCTCACGCGCCACGACCACAGGCCCGCCGAACGCGTGAGCGGGCCAGTACGCGGGGCTCGCGAGCAGGATGCGCACGCGCGGACCCTATGCGGGGCGTGCGTTAGCGTGAGCGGTCGATGAGCACGCGCCCGCGGATCCTCGTCCTGAACCAGTACTACTGGCCCGGCGTCGAGGCGACCGCGCAGCTGCTCGCGCAGCTCTGCGAGGCGCTGGCCCGCGACTACGACGTCACCGTCGTCACCGGGCATCTCCACGGACACGAGCTGCCCGACGAGGAGGAGCGGAACGGCGTCAGGATCGTCCGCGTCCGGTCGACGACGTACGAGCGCTCGCAGCTCCACCACCGCGCCGCCAACTACGGCAGCTACCTCGGCGAGTCGGTGCGCGTCGCGCTGCGCGGCGAGCGGCCGGATCTCGTCCTCTGCATGACCGACCCCCCTGTCGTCGGCGACATCGGGCTCGTCGTGGCGCGGCGGTTCGACGTCCCGCTCCTCGTGATCAGCCAGGACGTCTTTCCCGAGATCGCGGAGCGCGTCAAGCGGCTCGAGCACCCGCTGGTGCTCGGAGCGTTGCGCAAGCTCGTCGGGCTCTACCTGCGCCGCGCCGACCGCGTCGTCGCGATCGGGGAGACGATGAAGCTCCGCCTCGTTCACAAGGGCGCCAACGAAGGGCGGATCGAGGTGATCCCCAACTGGGTCGACACGAGCGAGATCCAGCCGCATCCCCGCCGGAACGCCTGGTCGGCGGAGCGCGGCCTGGACGAGGAGCTCGTCGTCATGCACTCGGGCAACATCGGGCACGCCCAGGACCTGGACACGCTCGTGCGCGCGGCGACCTTCCTCCGCGACCTCGACCGGCTGCGGATCATGGTGATCGGCTTCGGGGCACGGCACGGCGAGCTCACCCGGCTCGCGCAGCGCCTCGAGGTGACGCGAACGGTCAACTTCCTCGACTACCAGCCGCGTGAGGAGCTGCCGCTCTCGCTCGCCACCGGCGACCTCCACTACGTCGGGCTCGCCCGGGGCCTCTCGGGGTTCGTCGTCCCGAGCCGGCTCTACGGGATCCTCGCCGCGGGGCGACCGGTGCTCGTCTCCGCCGACGCGGACAGCGAGATCGTGCGGATCGTCGAGGAGGTCCGCTGCGGGATCGTCGTGCCGCCGGGCCGGCCGGAGCTCGTCGCGAGCGTGATCCGCGACGTCGCCGAAGGGCGTCTCTCGCTCGTCGGGATGGGCGATCTGGGGCGGGCCTGGGTCGAGCGCGAGGCTGACCGCGAGGTCGCGTTCGACCGCTACCGCCGGCTCGTCGCCGACGTCGTCGCGAGCAGCTCGCGGTAGAGCTCGTCCACGTCGTCCACGAGGCGCTCCACCGCGTAGCGCTCGAGCATGCGGGTGCGTCCGAGCTCGCCCATGGCACGGCGGCGCACCGGGTCCCCCGCGAGGATCTCGAGCCGCTCGGCGAGCGCGTGGGTGTCGTGGGGTCGGACGAGGAAGCCGGTCTCGCCCTCGTCCACGACGTCGGGCACGCCGCCGACCTTCGTGGCGACGACGGGCCGTCCTGCGGCCAGAGCCTCGATGATCGTCACCGGCGTGCCCTCGCTCACGGACGTCAGCACGACGGCGTCGCAAATCGCGTACCACGGCGCGACGTCCTCCTGGTAGCCGAGGAAGAGACAGGAGCGCGCGAGGCCGAGGTCGTGGGCACGCTGCTCGAGGCGCTCACGGTCGTCGCCGTCGCCGACGAGGAGCAGCAGTGCGTCGACGCCGCGCTCGCGCACGCCTGCGAGCATCGTGAGAAGGTCGTCGGTCCGCTTCACCGCCGTCATCCGGCCGAACCAACCGACGACGAACTTCCCTTCCGGAATGCCGTGACGGCGCCTGACGTCAGCCGGGTCGCCGTCGAAGCGGACACGCGGCTCGAGCTCGATCCCGAGGCGGACGACGGAGAACTTCGCCCGCGGCGCGACGTGGAGCGCCACCAGCTCGTCCCGCACCTCGGGGCTGACGGCGATCAGCCGGTCCGAGGCGCGGGCAAGAAGCGTCTCGATGGCGCGGAAGACGAGTGTCCCACCGGTGCCGAAGTAGCCGCGGAGCACGTGACCGTGGAAGGTGTGCACGACGACCGGGCGACGCGGCCATGCGAGCAGCGCGGCGGTGCGGCCTACGGCACCGGCCTTGGCGGTGTGCGTGTGGACGACGTCGGGGCGGAGCTTGCGGATCAGGCGTGCGAGCCGGAACGCCGCGAGCGCGTCCCGGATGGGCGAGAGCTCGCGCGACAGGCCTGGCAGGGTCACGATCTCGACGCCCGCCTGTTCCGCGACGAACGACATCGACGCCTCGCCGCGCGCGACGTCGCCGGCGACGAGCGTCGTCTCGTATCCGCGCCCCGCGAGGCCGCGCGCGAGGTACGTGACGTGCAGCGCGGGACCGCCGACGTTGAGCCTCGCGATCACGCGCAGCACGCGGACCGGCCGGCCGTTCCGAGGGGCGCTCATCGCGGCGAGAGTAGATGGTCCCGCGGAACTACACTCGCGCGGATGCCCGTGCTGAAGACGCTCTTCTGGGGCTCCGCGGCCGCGCTCGCGTGGACCCACGTCGGCTATCCGCTGGCCGCCGGAGCGCTCGCACGCGCGCGGGAGCGGCGGGTCGCGAAGGACTCGGCGGCAGAGCCGTCGGTGACGGTGATCGTCGCGGCGTACAACGAGGAGGCGGTGATCGAGCGACGGCTCGACAACCTGCTCGCGCTCGACTACCCGGCGGACAAGCTCGAGCTCGTCGTCGCCTCGGACGCGTCGAGCGACCGCACCAACGAGCTCGTCGAGGCGGTCGCGGGTCGCGAGGCGCGCGTCCGCCTCCTCGACTGCCCGCGTGGGGGAAAGGTCGCCGCGCAGGATCGCGCGGTACGCGAGACGGCGAGCGACGTTGTTGCGTTCTCCGACGCCAACGCGACCTGGGCGCCCGATGCGCTGCGGCACCTCGTCGCGAACCTCGCCGACCCCGAGGTCGCCTACGTCTGCGGCCGGCTGCGGCTCGAGGACGCGGCGGGCTCGAACCGCGAGGGCCTCTACTGGCGCTACGAGCTCTGGCTCCGCGAGCAGGAGTCGCGGCTCGACTCGATCACCGGCGGCAACGGCTCGATCTACGCCCTGAACCGCGGCGACTACGTCGAGGTCGATCCGCGCTGGGGGCACGACCTCGCCTTCCCGTACCGGATGGTGCAGGCGGGCCGACGCGCGGTCTACGAGCCCGCCGCGCTCGCGTTCGAGAAGCCGACGCCGACGAACGAGGCCGAGTACGCGCGCAAGGTGCGGATGTTCGAGCACTGCTGGGAGATCACGCTGCGCGGCTCGATGCTGCGGCGCCTGCCCCCCGGCTATCTCGTCTCCGTGGTCTCGCACCGCCTCCTGCGCTACGGCAGCGGAGTGCTCCACCTCGTGCTGCTCGGAACGAGCCTCGTGCTCGCGCCCACGGGATGGCTCTACGCGGTCGCACTCCTAGAGCAGCTGGCCGTGCTCGCCGCGTTCGCGGCCGGTGTCCCGATCGCGCGGTACTACGTCTACGTCACCTGGGCGACCGTCCAGGCGCTCTGGAACTACCTGCGCCGCGGCGTGCCCGCGACGTGGGAGGCCGCGGAGGGGACGCGCTGAACCGCACGCTCGACGTCGCGCTCGCGGGGCTCGGGCTCGTCGTCGCGAGCCCGCTCCTGGCCGTCGCCGCGCTGGCGGCAAAGCTCGAGGACGGCGGGCCGGTGCTGTTCCGCCAGACGCGGGTCGGCAAGGACGGCGAGGACTTCGAGCTGCTCAAGCTCCGCTCGATGGTGGTCGACGCCGAGCGGCAGGGCGCCGGGCTCGCGGTCGACCGGGGAGACGCACGCATCACGCGCATCGGCCGGGTCACTCGCCGGACGTCGATCGACGAGCTGCCGCAGCTCTGGAACGTCGTCCGCGGGGACATGTCGGTGATCGGGCCGCGGCCGACGCTCCGCTATCAGGTCGACCGCTACACGGACCGCCAGCGGCGGCGGCTCGAGGTCAGGCCGGGCCTCACCGGCTGGGCGCAGATCCACGGCCGCGCCACGCTTCCGTGGGCCGAGCGGATCGAGCTCGACGTCTGGTACGTCGAGCACCGCTCGCCGCGCATCGACTTGAAGATCCTCCTACGGACGCCGCTCGCGCTTTTCGGCGGCACGTACAAGGGCACGACGGGGGGATGGCGCGCGGAGGAATGACCGAGCCGCGTGCGGCCCGGATCGGAGTCGCCTGCGCGCTCGTCGTGATTCTCGGCCAGCTGATCGTCGCGTCCGCGTGGTCGCTCGGCCACGACGACCCCACAGAGCTCGCGCTGACCCGGCAATGCCTCGAGCGCGAGAAAGGCCTCGCGGTCGAGTCGGCGAACGACCCCGTCGCCGCGACGGCGAGTGGCGGCGCGCTCGCGACGGTCGTCGAGGGGAACGCCGTCACCATCGGCGTCGCGCGGAGCGAGGCCGAGGTCGAGCGGCTGCGGCTCGCATATTCCGCCGGCGGGGACCCGGGCCCGAGGCTCGACCTGCACGGCCGCTACGTCGCGCTGTGGCACCGCGACCCGTCCCCCACCCAGCGGCAGGTGACCTACGACTGCGCATACTGAGCCGGCGTCGCGTCGCTACTGGGGCGCCGCCGCGGCGGTGCTGGTCGCGGAGGCGGCGCTCCTCGCCTGGAACGCCTGGCACTACGACTGGCTGCGCGGCTACGACGCGTTCGCGAACGCGCAGTACGCCGACGTCGTCTCGCGCGAGCACCGGCTGCCCTCCGAGTCGGAGTCGGGCGTCTGGCACACGCCGCCGCTCTGGTTCGCGCTGGCCGGCACGCTCGGCCGGCTGACGACGGCGCTCGGCCTCGGGCATCCGCAGCGCCCCGGCCAGCTCCTCGCCGCATCGGCCGGGCTCGCGACGTGCATCCTGGTCTTTCTCCTC
>DASUZN010000264.1:0-6999 GCA_036376855.1 Gaiella sp.
CCTCCAGTGCGGGTTCTGCACGCCGGGGATCCTGATGGCGGCGACCGATCTTCTCTCCCGCGGCCGCCCGACGCGCGCCGAGATCGTCGACATGCTCTCCGGGCACCTCTGCCGCTGCACCGGCTACACGCCCATCGTCGACGCGATCGAAGCTTGTGTTCAATCAACACGAAGTTCGGGTGGGAGCACGTGAACCTCGCGTCGTCGCTGCTCGCGGCCTGCGAGCGCCACCCCGAGCTCGAGGCGTTCTCGGGCGTCCGCTACGGCGAGCTGCTCGACCGCATCCGAAGGATCGCCGGCGGGCTCGACGTCGAGCCCGGCGAGCGTGTCGCCGTCGTGCTCGACAACCGGCTCGAGACGTCGCTCCTCTACTGGGCCGCCCAGTGGGCCGGCGCCGTCTTCGTCCCGCTCTCGTGGAGGGTGTCGAAGGACGAGCTCGACTACTGCCTCGGCGACTGCGGAGCCAGCGTCGTGATCCGCGACGGCGACCCCCTGCCCGACGGGCCGGCTCACCCGGGCGCGCTCGGGCGCGACGAGCGCGAGATCTCGCTGCTGCTCTACACGTCTGGCACAACCGGCAGGCCGAAGGGCGTGCCGCGCTCGCACGCCGCCGATCGTGCGGGAGGCTGGTCGCAGGCGCTCCAGCACGGCTACGGCTGGGCCGACCGCACGCTCGGCGTGATGCCGCTCTACCACACGATGGGGATCCACTCGCTCGTGGCGATGCACCTCGTCGGCGGCTGCTACGTGGCGCAGGCTCGCTGGGACGCCGGGGAGGCTCTCCGACTCGTCGAGGAGCAGAAAGTGAGCTCGCTCTACCTCGCGCCGACGCTCTTCCACGACCTGGTCCACCATCCGTCGCTCGAGTCGACCGACGTCGGCTCCGTGCGGGCGCTCGCCTACGCGGGCGCCGCGATGACGTCGACGCTCGTCCGTCGCTGCGCCGAGGTGTTCTCGCCCGAGGTCTTCGTGAACCACTACGGGTCGACCGAGGTCTACACGTTCTCGATCGGGCGCGACCAGGCGTCGAAGCCGGGCTGCGCGGGCCGGCCCGCGGTCAACACCCGGATGAAGCTCCTCGACACCGGCGAGATCTGCGTCGAGCTCTCCTCCGCCGAGGCCTTCGCCGGCTACTGGAACCGGCCGGACGCCGACGAGAGGGCGATCCGCGAGGGGTGGTACTCGACCGGCGACACGGGCCACCTGGACGAGGAGGGCGACCTCTGGATCGACGGCCGGGTCGACGACATGATCGTCTCGGGCGGCGAGAACGTGCACCCGCTCGAGGTCGAGGACGTGCTTGCGGCGCATCCATCCGTGCGCGAGGTCGCGGTGATCGGCGTCGCGGACGAGCGGCTCGGCCAGCACGTCACGGCGATCGTCGTGGGGACGGCCACCGAGGACGAGCTCGACGCCCACTGCCTCGATTCGCCGCTCGCGCGGTTCAAGCGGCCGCGCGAGTACCGCTTCGTCGACTCGCTTCCGAAGAGCGCTTCGGGGAAGATCCTCCGCAGGATGCTGCGGGACGGGACAGGAGACCGCGCGTGAGCGAGCACGACGGCTTCGCAGTCGAGCGCGACGGTGCCGTCGCGACGATCACGCTCGACGTGCCCGGGAAGCTCAACCGCGTATCGATGGCCGCGCGCGACCAGCTCTCCGCGGTCTTCGCGGAGCTCGACGCCGACGACGACGTGCGGTTCGTGGTCCTCACCGGCGCGGGCGGGCAGTTCACGGCGGGCGGCGACATCGCCGGCTTCCTCGAGCGGTCGCCGTGGCAGGTGTCGCAGCTCGCGCGGAACGTGGCGGCGCCGGAGCGGTGCTCGAAGCCGGTCATCGCGCGCCTCGAGGGCTACGTCTTCGGCGTCGGCTTCGAGCTCGCGCTCGCCTGCGACTTCCGCCTGGCCGCCTACGACGTCCAGCTCGGCCTGCCCGAGGTGACGATCGGGATGATCCCCGGCTCGGGCGGGACGCAGCGGCTCGCGCGCATGGTCGGTCTCGGGCGGGCGAAGGACATCGTGATGCGCGGCCGCCGGATCAACGCGGAAGAGGCGCGTGCCCTGGGGCTCGTCGGCGCGATCATGCCCGCCGACGGGCTCGACGCAGCGGTGGCGGGCCTGGTGGAGGAGCTGTCGCGGCACTCGCCGCTCGCGCTCGCGATGGCGAAGCGCGTCCTCAACACCGCGTACGACGGCCCGCTCCACGTCGGGCTCGAGCTCGAGGGACTCGCGTACGGCTTCCTCCGCCAGACGCACGACTTTCGTGAAGGTGTCGAGGCGTTCGGCGAAAAGCGGCCGCCCGAGTTCACGGGGGAATAGCCGAGCCTCAGGTGAGACCGTGCGCCCGCAGCCACGCGCCGACCCGCGGGAACATGCCGCGGGCGTAGCGGTCGGAGCGGAGCATCTCGGACGTGAGCCCCGTCTTCGTCTCGACGAGCGCGTGGTTCGCCCGTGGGAACGTCCAGACGGTGAAGTCCCGGTCCGGCTCTGCGGCGAGGGCGGCAAGACGCTTCGCCGAGAGACGCGGTGGGACGATGTGATCGAGGCCCCCGTACAGCCAGAGTGCGGGGATCCGCAGCGCGTCGATCCAGGGCACCGGATCCACCCCACCCGGGCCGGCCCGCTCGACCTGCGCATCGATCGCGGCATCGGTCATCCGCTGGGGCCGTTCGCCCTCGCCGGCGAGCGTCTGGTAGAGGTCGTTCTCGTCCGCTGTCACCGCTGGCCCCGAGAACGTGACGAGGAAACGGATCCCCGGCTCACGCATGGCTGCGAGGGGCATGATCCAGCCGGCCTGGCTGTGGCCGGCGAGCCCGATTCGCGCAGGATCGACCTCGGCGCGCCCGGCGAGGAACCGTGCGGCCGCGGCCGCGTCGCGCGCCAGCCGGTCGATCGCGGTCGCCGTCGGCGAGTCGCCAGGATAGGCGCCGCCCGAGGCGCCGACGCCTCGCTTGTCGTACGCGAGCACCGCGACGCCGTTGTGCAGCAGAAGCGCCTGGAGCTCCGGCAGGTACTCCCGTGTGGTCGGCCCCGAGCCCGTGACGTACGCGACGGCGGCTCTCCGGCCGCTTCCAGGAGGGACGAGGAGCGTGCCGGCGAGCGTCGCGCCGTCGCTGCGGAACCGCACGGGGATCGAGCGGAGCCGGAGGAGCGACACGCGGCGGCCGGCGATCGTGGCGCCGCGCGCATCGAAGAGCGCCCGACCGCGTGTCGGGGTCGGGGTTGCAAATCCCGAGCCGAGCGAGAACGACCGCCCGGCGGGGTACAGGGCGTGCACGCGTCCGCCCGCGAGATCGACGAGCCTGGGCGGGCCGTACGGGTCGTCGACGACGGCGAGCGAGCCGCCGTACAGGCGAACGGAGCCTGCGGCGGCCGGCGCGAGCGCCAATGCGAGGACGAGGACGAGGAGGGCGCGGGACATAATGCGTTGACGCAGTAGTTTAGTGCGTTGACGCAGCATCTGCAACACTGCGGCGGTGCGCGACGACAGGCTCTTCCTCGAAGTGCCCGTCGCGAGCCGCTACGTCGTCCGGATCCTCGAGCACCGGCTCGGGTCGACCGGGATCCCGCCCTATCAGCTCGGGCTCCTCACCCATATCCGGCACGCGCAGCCGGTCACGCCCACCGAGATCTCGACCGCGTCCGGCGTCCCGCTGACGACCCTTCGCGACAACATCCAGCGGCTCGTCGACGGCGGGCTGGCGCGGCGGATCCCGCACCCGACCGACGGTCGGTCGTACCGCCTCGAGCTGACCGCTCGCGGCGAGCAGATGACGCGCGCCGCGGATCCGTTGCTCGCCGAGTGCTACGCCGCGGTCGAGCGCGTGCTGCCGAAGCCGTTGGCCCACTACCAGGCAGCCGTCGAAGAGCTGAACGCGGCGCTCGGGCATGCGCTCGCGGAGCTAGAGGAGCGAGACGCGGCATCGGAGGGGCGGTCCTAGGATCGCTCGCTCGACGACCGACTTCTCGGCTAGAGGCTTGGCGGACGCGCCCCACGACGGCCGCTGAATCACATAGAGCCCGGGTTACATCCGGAAGACGCCGAAGGTCGTCTCTGGCACCGGTGCGTTCGCCGCTGCGGCCAGGCCGAGCGCGAGGACGCGACGGGTGTCGCGCGGGTCGATGATCCCGTCGTCCCAGAGCCGCGCGGTCGAGTAGTACGGCGAGCCTTCGTGCTCGTACTTCGCGCGGATCTCGTCCGGGTCCGCGTCGCCGACCATCGTCAGCACCGTCGCCGCCTGGTCGCCGCCCATCACGGAGATCCGCGCGTTCGGCCACATCCAGAGCTGCCGCGGCCCGTAGGCGCGGCCGCACATCGCGTAGTTGCCGGCGCCGAACGAGCCTCCCGTGACGACCGTGAACTTCGGGACGTCGGCGCACGCGACCGCCATCACGAGCTTGGCGCCGTCGCGGGCGATCCCGCCCTCCTCGTATTCACGCCCGACCATGAAGCCGGTGATGTTCTGGAGGAAGACGAGCGGAATCCGCCTCTTGCAGGCGAGCTCGACGAAGTGCGCGCCCTTCTGCGACGACTCGGCGAAGAGGATCCCGCGGTTCGCGAGGATCGCGACCGGGAAGCCCTCGATGCGCGCGAACCCGCAGACGAGCGTGTCGCCGTAGAGCGCCTTGAACTCGTGGAAGCGGCTGCCGTCGACGATGCGTCCGATCACCTCGAGCGGGTCGAGCTCGTGGCGGAAGTCCTCCGGGACCAGGCCGTGGAGGTCCGAGGGGTCGACCACGGGCTGCTCCGGCGGCGCGAGCTCCCACGGACAGGGCGGTGCATCGCCGAGGTTCCGCACGATCTGCCGCGCGAGCGCGAGCGCGTGCTCGTCGGAGGTCGCGTAGTGGTCGGCGACCCCGGAGCGTCGGGTGTGGACGTCGGCGCCGCCGAGCTCCTCGGCAGTCACCTCCTCGCCGGTCGCTGCCTTCACGAGCGGTGGGCCACCGATGAAGATCGTCCCCGTGCCGCGGACGATGATCGTCTCGTCCGACATCGCCGGAACGTAGGCGCCACCAGCTGTACACGAACCCATGACGACCGCGATCTGGGCGATGCCCTTCGCGGACATCCGGGCCTGGTTGTAGAAGATCCGCCCGAAGTGCTCGCGGTCGGGGAACACCTCGTCCTGGAGCGGGAGGAACGCGCCGCCGGAGTCGACCAGATAGATGCACGGAAGGTGGTTCTGCTCGGCCACCTCCTGCGCGCGGAGGTGCTTCTTGACCGTGAGCGGGAAGTAGGTGCCGCCCTTCACGGTCGCGTCGTTCGCGACGATCACGCAGGCGCGGCCCTCGACGATCCCAACTCCCGTGACGATGCCCGCCGACGGCGCCTGGCCCTCGTAGACGTCCCAGGCGGCGAGCGCGTTCAGCTCGAGGAAGGCCGAGCCCGGGTCGACGAGCCGGTCGATCCGCTCGCGCGCCGGGAGCTTGCCCCGCGAGCGGTGCCGCTCGAGGGGCTTCTCGCCGCCGCCGGCGGCGGCGAGGGCCGTCCGCTCGCGCAGCTCGTCCACGAGTGCTGCCATCCGCGCCTCACGGCTCGCGAACGCCTGGTCGCGGACGAGGTGGGTTCCGAGCACGGTCATGCCGTCTCCAGCGTGACGAGAACGGTCCCGGTCGTCACCTGCTCGCCGGGTTTCACCTCGACCGATCCGACCCTTGCGTCGTAGGGCGCGCTCACCACCTGCTCCATCTTCATGGCTTCGAGCACGACCAGCGGCTGATGCGAGGCAACTTGCGTTCCCGCGTCGACCCTGACGTCGATCACCTTGCCGGGCATCGGCGCGGTGACACGGCCGTCGCCGCCTGCCGCTCCCGCGGTGAGCGCCGCCGCCTCGACCTCGAGTGGGGCGAGTGACGGCGCCGCCGCGAGGTTCAGGCGCCAGCCGCCGTCCCACGGCCCCGGCGGCAGCGGACGCGGCGGCGCCGAGAGCGGTGGGAACCGCGTGAGGAAGTCGGTGGAGAGGTCGGCATCGCGGAAGGCGGGATGTGAGACGAGCCATCGGAGAAAGGGCAGGTTCGTCGTCACGCCTTCGACGACCGTCTCGTCCAGCGCGGCTGCCAGGCGGTCGAGCGCATCGTCGCGGTCGGCGCCGTGCGCGACGAGCTTCGCGATCATCGAGTCGTAGGCGGCGCCGATCTCGTCGCCCTCCTCGACGCCCGCGTCGACGCGGATCGTCTCCGGAAGGCGGAGCCTCCCGACGACACCCGGTTGCGGCAGGAACGTGCGCGGATCCTCGGCGTACAGACGCGCTTCGACGGCGTGCCCGCGAGATCCCGTCTCCAGCCCGGCGAGCGACTCGCCGTCGGCGACGCGGAGTTGAAGCTCTACGACGTCGAGCCCGGTCACCGCCTCCGTGACGGGGTGCTCGACCTGGATCCGCCCGTTGAGCTCGAGAAAGAACGCGTCGTCGCCGTCCACGAGAAACTCGCACGTGCCGGCGCTCTCGTAGCCGATCGCCTTCCCGAAGGCGACCGCGTCCCGCGCCAGGCGCGCGCGCACGCCCGCGGCGAGCCGGGGCGGGGGGGACTCCTCGACCACCTTCTGATGGCGGCGCTGCACCGAGCAATCGCGCTCCCCGAGCGCAACGACGTTCCCGTGGCGGTCGCCCAGCAGCTGCACCTCGACGTGCCTGGGACGGGACAGGAAGCGCTCGCAGTAGACGGTGCCGTCGCGGAACGCCGCCTCGGCCTCACGCGAGGCCGCCTCGAGTGCCTCGTCGAGGTCATCCTCGCGCTCGACCACCCGCATCCCGCGCCCGCCGCCGCCCGCGGCCGCCTTGACGAGCAACGGGAAGCCGAGCTCCTCGGGCGAGCCGGTCGGGAGCGTCGGCACGCCGGCCTCGGCCGCGATCCGCTTCGCCTCGAGCTTGTCGCCGCCGCGTCGGAGCGCCTCCGGGGGCGGCCCGACCCAGGTCAGGCCCGCATCGAGCACTGCCTCCGCGAACGACGCGCTCTCGGCGAGGAAGCCGTAGCCCGGGTGGACGAGCTGGGCGCCGCTCTCGCG
>DASUZN010000265.1:0-6773 GCA_036376855.1 Gaiella sp.
CTGTCTCGGGCTCCGGCCCCGCGTACTTCGCGCTCCTCGCCGAGGCGATGATCGAGGGGGGCCTCCTGCTCGGGCTCTCCCGCGAGATCTCCACGCAGCTCGTGATCCAGACGATGCTCGGCACCGCGAAGCAGCTCCGCGACGAAGGCCTCCATCCCGTGGAGCTGCGGGAGATGGTGACCTCGCCGGGCGGCACGACGATCGCGGCGATCCGCGAGCTCGAGTCCGCCGGCGTCCGGGCGGCATTCCTCAACGCCATCCAGGCGGCGATGACCCGCGCCCGCGAGCTCGCCGCCGGCTTGGACTAGCCAGGCAGCAGCGGCGAGGACAACGGCGGCGACTCGATCCCGCGCTCGCGGGCGAGCGCATCGAGGACGAGCACCGTGTCGGCGACCCGGACGTCCTCGAGGAACGCGTCGCGCTCCTCGAACGATCGCAGGACGGCCAGGCGTGCCGCCGCGTAGGCCGAGCCGTCATCGCGCGCGATCGCTCCGAGCGCCTCGGCGACCGCGGCCGGCTGGAGCCCTTCCTCGGCGATCCGCGAAGCGACGACCTCGGCGTCATCGCCGCGCCCGAGGACGAGCAGGGCGAGCGCGGCGCAGTAGCCGCCGATCGGGCCGGAAGCATCGAGCGCGCCGGCATCGACGGCGGTCGACGCGTCAGCGCGCGCTCCCTCGACGTCGCCGGCCATCAGTCGGCATCGGAGCATCGCGATCGGCCGACCCCAGCTTCCGGGCGGCGCCGCCTGCCAGCTCGTGCCGTACTCGTCCGCGGCACGAAAGAGCCGGTCACGACCCTCGTCGTGCCGCCCGAGCATCAACGAGGCGAGCCCCGCCGCCCAGGACGCGCCGGCGATGCCCGCCAGGCGGAAGTCCTCCCGCTCGTCGGGTGCGGCGACGGAGGCGAGCCGCCGCTCGTGCTCCGACTCGGCCCACGCGAGCTTCGCCTCCCAGTCCACATCCGGAGTATCGCAACCCGTGCGCTGATTGAACGGTCAGTCAACCCACGTAGTATCCTCCCGTGATGGGGCGCGAGCTGCGTGAGGTCGTCTACGTCGACGGTGTCCGGACCGCGTTCGGCAAGGCAGGCCCGAGCGGGCTCTTCTGGAAGACGCGCGCCGACGATATGGCCGTGAAGGCGGTGCGCGAGCTCCTTCGCCGAAATCCCCAGGCGCCGCCCGAGAGGATCGGCGACGTCGTGATGGCGGCCACGGCGCAGGTCGGCGACCAAGGCCTGACGCTCGGGCGCGACGTGGCGCTCCTCGCGGGTCTGCCGCACACCGTTCCCGGCTTCGCGGTCGACCGCATGTGCGCGGGCGCGCTCACCGCAGTCACCGCGGCCGCGGGCGAGATCGCGATGGGTGCGTGCGACCTGGCTATCGCCGGCGGCGTCGAGCACATGGGCCACCATCCGATGGGCGAGGACGTCGACTTCAACCCGCGCTTCGTCGCCGAGCGGCTGATCGACGAGAGCGCCGCGGTGATGGGTCAGACGGCCGAGAACCTGCACGACGCGTTCCCGCAGCTGACGAAGGCGGACGCCGACCGCTACGCCGCCGAGTCGCAGCGCCGGGCCGCGGCGGCCTGGGACGACCCGGACGGCGTCTACGCCCGCACCGTCGTCCCGATGAGCGTCTTCACCGACGAGGGCTGGAAGGTTGCCGAGCGCGACGAGTTCCTGCGACCCGACACCACGCTCGAGGGGCTCGCGGGCCTCCGGACGCCGTTCCGCGCGGGTGGTCGCGTCACGGCAGGCAACTCCGCCGGGCTGACGGACGGGGCCACGGCGTCACTGCTCGCCTCCGAGAAGACGGCGGCTGAGCTCGGCCTCGAGGCACGGATGCGGCTGGTCGGGTTCGCCTACACGGGTGTCGAGCCGCACCTGATGGGCCTCGGCCCGGTCCCGGCGACGACGCAGCTCCTCGAGCGCGAAGGCCTGACGATCGACGACATCGGGCTCTTCGAGCTGAACGAGCCGTTCGCGGTGCAGGTGCTGACCTGGTGCGACGGCGTCGGCGTGGCGCCGGACGACCCGCGTCTCAATCCATACGGCGGAGCGATCGCCTGCGGCCACCCGCTCGCGGCGACCGGCGTGCGCCTCATGGCACAGCTCGCCTACGGGTTCGAACAGCGCCCGGACGTCCGCTACGGGCTCACCGCGCTCTGTATCGGGCTCGGGATGGGCGCCGCGCTCCTCTGGGAGAACACGCACCGTGGCTGACGCGCCGGTCACGCGCTTCCAGCTGCAGAAGCTCCACTCGCGTGTCGGCCCGATCGCCCTCGTCACGATCGACAACGGTGCCGACTGGCGGAAGCCCAACACCTTCGGAGCAGACGCGCTCGAATCGCTCTCGGAGGTGCTCGGCCGGCTGCGGACGCGCGACTGGCGCGGCCTCGTCCTCACCGGCAAGCCGCTCGTCTTCGCCGTGGGAGCCGACATCACGCAGTTCCCCGGGATCACGCCCGAGCGTGCCCGCGAGGGTGGCAAGGCGGGGCACGAGCTCTTCGGCCGCCTGCGCGAGCTCCCGTTCCCGACCCTCGCGGCGCTGAACGGCGCAGCGCTCGGCGGCGGCCTCGAGATCGCGCTCCACTGCGACGTCCGCACGCTCGCCTCGAACGTCCGCCACCTCGGCTTCCCGGAGGTCTTCCTGGGCCTCTTCCCCGCCTGGGGCGGGACGCAGCTGACGCCGCGGCTCGTGGGTGCCGCGGCAGCCGTCCGCCTGATCGTCGAGAACCCGCTCAAGCAGAACCGGCTGATCCGTGCAGCCGACGCGCTCGAGCTCGGACTCGTCGACCACGTCCTCGAGCCGGTCGAGTTCCTCGACGAGTCGATCGAGCTCCTCCTCCGGACGATCGAGGCGGGCGAGGGCAAGCGCGAGCCGGCGGCCGACCTGTCCGACGTGGCCGAGGTCGTCCGCAAGGCGCGCGCCCGGGTCGACGACGTCGTCCACGGTCAGGCGCCCGCGCCGTACCGCGCGCTCGACCTGATCGAAGGCTCCGCCTCCTGGAGCCTCGAGGAGGGCTACGCCGCGGAGGAGGACGCGCTCGCCGACCTGCTCCCCGGGCCGGAGGCACAGGCCTCGATCTACGCGTTCGACGTCGTCGAGCGGCGGATCAAGAAGCCGGCCGGCATCCCCGAGACGCAGCCGAGGAAGCTGCAGGCCGTTGGCGTCGTCGGCGCCGGGCTGATGGCGACGCAGCTCGCGACGCTCTTCCTGCGCAGGCTCGAGGTGCCGGTCGTCCTGACGGACGTCGATGCCGGCCGCGCCGAGGCCGCGGTCGAGTCGATCAGGGGCGAGCTCGCGGGCCTCGTCACGAAGGGACGGCTGAGTGAGGGCAAGGCCCGTTTCCTCGGATCGATCGTGACCGCCGGTACCGGGCTCGAGGCGTACACGGGCTGCGACCTCGTCCTCGAGGCCGTGTTCGAGGAGCTCGGCGTGAAGCGAGACGTCTTCGGCGGCCTCGAGCAGGTCGTCACGCCGGAATGCCTGCTCGTGACGAACACGTCCTCGCTGTCGGTCACGGCCATGGCGGAAGGCCTCGCCCATCCCGAGCGCGTCGTCGGGCTCCACTTCTTCAATCCGGTCGCCGTGCTGCCGCTGGTCGAGGTTGTCCGGACACCGGCGACGAACGACGTGTCGCTCGCGACCGCCTGGGACGTCACGCGGAAGCTCGGCAAGCGCGGCGTGCTCGTGAAGGACGCCCCGGCCTTCGTCGTGAACCGCATGCTGACCCGGCAGTCGACGGTGCTGATGCAGGCGCTCGAGGCCGGGTCGACCTTCGAGGAGACGGACGAGGCAGCCCTCCGGCTGGGGATCCCGATGCCGCCCTCGGCGCTGCTCGCGATGGTCGGGCCGAAGGTCGCGAACCACGTCCTGCACACCCTCCACGACGCCTTCCCCGAACGCTTCCCGCTCTCCCCGACGCTTCAGGCGCTCGCCGACGGCGAGTTCCCCGCGCTCGACGCACGCGACAGCCGGCCGAGCGTCGAGGAGATCCACGAGCGGATCCTCGAGGCGCTCGCCGACGAGGCCCGGCGGATCCTCGACGAGGACGTCGTCGCGAGCGCGGCCGAGATCGACGCCTGCCTGATCCTCGGCGCCGGCTATCCGTTCTTCCGCGGCGGGATCACGAGGCACCTCGACCAGACGGGCGTCTCGCAACGCGTCTCCGGCCGGTTGCTCGCCGACGGCTGACGCCTCTTTACGGGTCGCCGGATTGCGGTAGTCTCAGGGGTGCAGCGACGCCGGCGCGCGAACGACGCCCGAGTGAGCTGCCTTCCTCGAACGGTTGCGTAGGACTGAGCGGCGCGTTTCGAGGCTGCTGCACACATGCAGGAATCCACGATCATCGAGACCACGTCGTCCGGGGAGCGTCCGGACCTTGACAGCGCCGCGCATCGCGCCGAGCGCTGGTTCGGCGAGCCGTTCCTCCATCCCGGCGAGGATCCCGAGGTCGCGCTCGCGCCGGGCACCGCGCGTCGGCTCGCGCTGGAGGACGCGCTGGAGGAGATCGAAGCGGGATACCGGACGCCGTCACCCGGCTGGAAGGTGCGCTACGGCTTGATGCTCGGCCTCGAGCGCGTGCTCGCAGCCGACACGCCGGCGACCGCCTCCGGAACGTCCCTCCGCCGCCACCAGATCGATGCGCTGACGGGGATGCTGACCGAGCTGATCGCCGCGACCCAGCGGAGCGCCGAGGAGAACGGCAACGGCTCCACCAACGGCAGCGTCGCGGAGCTCGTCGAGGAAGACGAGGACGAGGAGGACGTCGACCTCGTCGACGAGCCGGAGGAGCAAGACGAGCCGGGCTTCACCGGCGAGGACCCAGGCGCCTCGCGCCGCTACCGCTTCCGCCACCCCACCGCGTCCGGGAAGACGATCGCGGCCGCCGGGTTCGTCGAGGCGGCACGCCACCTGGGCGTCCTGATTCTCACGCACCGCCGCCTGCTCGTCGACCAGTTCCGCCGCGACCTCACGACCGAGGGATACGGCGAGCGGCTCACCGACGCGATCGAGCGCGGCAAGGAGCCCCTCCGCGCGGATCCGCTCACGATCCAGACGTACGCGTGGTTCGCCCGGCACGGCGACGAGCTCTCCCGCACCGCGTACCAGCTCGTGATCTGCGACGAGGCCCACACCGCCCTCGGCGAGAAGACCTCCGCGGCGATCCGCGCCTTCTCGGAGCCGCTCTACATCGGGATGACCGCGACCGAGCAGCTGATCGCGAAGCAGGTGTCGGACGTCTTCCCCGCGTCGGTCGACGACCTGCCACTGACGGACGCGGCTCGGCGAGGGCTGATCGCGCCACTCCGGTCGCTGCGCGTGCCGCCGGTCGCCGCGATCAACTCGGTGCCGATCGTCGGCGGCGACTTCGAGGAGCGCGCGCTGGCCGCAGCGCTCGATCACGTCGCCCTCAACCAGGCCGCCGCGAGCCTCTACCGCGACCGGTTCGGCTCGACGCCCGGGATCGTCTACGCGGCCGGGGTCGACCACGCGTACAACCTCGCGCAGGAGTTCCGGGCCGCCGGCCTCCAGACGATGGCCGTCTCAGGCCGGACGCCCCCCCGTGAGCTGGCCGAGACCCTCGCCGCATACGAGCGAGCCGAGATCAACGTGCTCATCAACGCGCAGCTTCTCGCCGAGGGGTGGAACTCGCCTCGCGCGACGGTGTGCATGCACCTCGCGCCGACGGCGTCGAAGCGGGTCTACCAGCAGCGGATCGGCCGCATCATGCGCACGCATCCGCGCAAGGAAGCAGGGATCGTCGTCGACTTCGTGCCGAAGGGCGCGACCCATTCGGATCGGGTCGTCTCGCTCCACTCTCTGCTCGACTCGGACTTCTACCGCGAGGGCGCGCGAGTCACCCCCGCGCCCCGACGGCGCTCGGCGCGCCGCGCCCGCAGGAAGCTGTCCCCGGCGCCCTGGCTCGTCCCGGTCACGCAGGACGTCGGTCGCCGGCTCGCGGTGATACAGCGCGAGTGGCAGCGTGTCGACCCGCGCTTCCTCGACGACGACGAGCAGCGTTTCTGGGCGACCATCGCAGGGCGCCAGATCCGCTTCGACCAGCGCGCAGAGTTCGCGCGGAAGTTCGCCGAGGGCCGCGCCGATAAAGGCGCGCTCGAGACGTTCCTCTCGGTGTGCGCCGCCGAGAACCCGAACCGGCGGCTCCGCATGACCGCCCTCGCGGACCGCGTCGCAACGCCGGTCGAGCGCGCGGACTTCGACGATCTCGTCACACTCGTGACGCAGGCACCTCCCTGGGAGAAGGACCGCGCGGCGGGCGTTCGCATCCTGCTGCGCGCGGTCGGTGACGGCAAGGCGACGGCGCCCGACCAGATCCTCGGCCGCTGGACGTGGCGCCTTGCGCGCTCCGTCCGCAAGACCCTCGATCGCAAGGCGAGCCAGGAGTTTCCGGAGGCGAAGCGGCTGCTCGGTGCGGTCGCGAACTCCCGCGGCCACCGGCACGAGGACAACGTCGCGCAGCTCGTCAGGATCGCGGCTGCGCTGCCGATGCCGGTCGGCGCCGCGTTGCTCGCCTCCGCGGAGGGCTACACACCGCGCGCGAACGGCACGCTCGACCACGCGCGGGAGGAGCTCGGGCCGATCGCCGAGATCGCGGCGGCGCTCGCCGAGTGCCTTCCCGCACCGAAGGCGCCGGCCCGGAAATCCCGTCGCCGGCGCCGGAAGAAGAAGCCGACCGAGGCGCAGGCCGCCGCGACGGACGCCACGACGACGGAGAGCGCGAGCCCCGAGGCTCCAGCTCCCGTCGATG
>DASUZN010000266.1:0-6806 GCA_036376855.1 Gaiella sp.
TCTCCGCGCCGAACAGCAGCGCCGAGGCGTACAGGTACACGGAGTACAGGAACACGAGCAGCGCGGTAATGGAGCCGTAGACGACCGAGAGGCCGGCGACCTGGTCGTAGACGAACGCGGACGCCGCGGAGATGGCGAGCAGGAGGATTCCCGTCACGATCCCGCCGGCGACGGCGTCCCCGAAGCGCAGGCGCCGGGCAGGCACGAACCGGTAGAGCAGCATCACGACGATCGTCGCGATCACGAGCGGTATGGCGAGGCGTAGCAGCTCGGGAAACAGCCCGCCCTCGAGCCCGACCGCCTCGGCCGCCCCGCCCACGAGGCGCGTCACGACCTGCGCGACGACGGTGACGGCGACCATCGCGAGCAGGAGCGCGCCGGCCCCCGCGACGAGGATGAGATCGACCAGCTTCGCCCGTGCGGCGGGCCGCCGGCGGTCGGGCTCGACGCGAAGCGCCGCCTCGAGCCCGGTCCTCACCGCCCCCATCATCCCGGAGGACGCCCAGAAGAAGACGACGAGCGACACGAGACCGAACGCGCTCGTCGGGCTCGCGAGCTTGGTGATCGCCTCCTCGAGGGACGACGTCCCTGCTTCCGTGAACGGGAGGTGGCTGACGATCTCGTCTATCACCTCCTGCCTGCGGGCCTCGTCGCGCAGGACGATCCCGACGATCGAGACGAGCACGATCGAGAGGGGCACGAGCGAGAAAAGGACGCGGTAGGCGATGCCGGCGGCGTGTTGCATGAGTCGGTCGCTGAAGAACCCGTCGATCGCGGCGGGAACCGCGCGGAGGAGGGTCTGCACGATCCCGAGCGGCCACCGGATCGCCCGCGCGACCCACGACGGCTCCTCGGGGACGCTCGCCTCGGCCATGCGCTGAGTCTAGGGTCGTGCATCGCCGGACTCGGCCACCGCGCCTCGTAGGCTTGCGCAGTTGCCTCCGCCGAGCCCTCCCCCTCGTCACGTCCCTGCCCGTGTCTTCGCCTCGCCACGCGGACAACGGCGCTACCGCCGCGCGACGGACGTGTTCGTCCTCGTGCCGTCGCTCCTCGGCCTCGCGCTGCTGATCGCCGTCTATCCGCCCTCGGCCTTCGAGCGGTCGCTGATCCGCCTCCTCGCCAGCCTGCCGGACTGGCTCGATCCACTCTGGGAGATCGTCTACGACACCCTGGGGCTCCTGGCCCTCTTGCTCGCCGTGCTGGCACTCGTCGGACGGCGCCTCGCGGTGCTCGCACAGGCGACGATGTCGGTCGCGCTCGCGGTGGCGATCACCTTCGCGTCGGCCCGGCTCGCCGCCGGGCACTGGCCGGACTTCGGCGACGTCGCCCGGCTGCGGGTCGACGAGGCGACGTTCCCGGTGCTGCGGGTGGCGCTCGCCGCGACCGTCGTCCTCGCGGTGGTTCCGTCGCTCGTCCGACCGCTCCAGCGCGTCGTCCGATGGGTGCTCGTGCTCGGACTGCTCGGAGGCATCCTGGTCCAGGCGGCGGCGCCGAGCGGCACCCTTGCCGCGCTCTTCGTCGCGCTCGTCGCCACGACGGTCGTCCGCCTCGCGTTCGGCACCTCGGCCGGCCACCCGGAGACGGACGACGTCGCCGCCGCCCTCCGTGAGCTCGGTGTCGAGGTCGACCAGCTCGAGCCCGCGGACCGGCAGCCTGCCGGCGTCTTCGTCGCGCGAGGGCTCTCGTCCGAGGGGGAGCCGCTGCTCGTCAAGATGTACGGGCGCGACGCCTACGACACGCAGCTGCTCGAGAAGGTCTGGCGGTCGGCGTTGTACGCCGACGACGGCCCGCGCCTGAGCCGTAGCCGGCTCGAGGCGGTCGAGCACGAGGCGCTCGTCACGCTCCTCGCGCAGCGGGCCGGCGTTCCGACGCGTGACGTGCTCGTCGCCGCCGAGTCCTCGACCGGCGACGCCGTGCTCGTGTTCCACGACGCCTCCCGTTCCATTGCCTCGCTCGCCGGCGACGAGCTGGACGACGAGACGCTCGCTCGTGCCTGGCGCGCCGTCGTCGCCCTCGGGGAGGCACGCATCGCGCACCACCGGATCGACCCCCACACGCTCGTGACGTTCGGCGGCGAGGTCGGGCTCGTCGATCTCGACCGCGCGACGATCGCGCCGCGACCGGAGCATCTTCTCGTCGACCTCGCACAGCTCCACGCGACGCTCGCGGCCCTCGTCGGCGTCGAGCGCGCCGTCGCGGCTGCATCGGTCGCGCTCGGCCCCGAGGGCCTGGCCGCGCTCCTCCCGTACCTCCAGCCCGCCGGCTTCGGGCCGGCTCTGTCACGCGCGCTCGACGAGGCCGACGTCGACGTGGACGACCTGCGCGATGCGACCGCCGCGGCCGCGGAGGTCGAGGCGCCCGAGCTGGTCAAGCTTCGGCGCGTCACCTGGGGGACGCTCCTCCAGATCGCACTCCTTGCGCTTGCCGTGTCGGCCGTTGTCGGCGGTCTCAGCGGACTCGACTACGGCGACCTCGCCGACGCCGTCCGGGACGCGTCGTGGGGGTGGATCGTCGTCGGCTTCGTGCTGGCGCAGACACCGCGCTTCACGCAGGCGCTCTCGACGCTCGGTTCGGTCCCGGCACGGATCCCCTACCTGCCGGTGTACGCGATGCAGCTCGCGACCGGATACCTCAATCTCGCGCTGCCGTCGAACCTCGCCCGCATGGCGATCAACATCCGCTTCTTCCAGCGGCACGGCGTGCCTCCGGCGACGGCGGTGACGGCAGGGGCGATCGACTCGTTCGTCTCGACGGTGATGCAGGCGCTCCTGCTCGCCGCCCTGCTCCTGTTCTCCGAGTCGAGCCTCGACTTCGGGCTCGAGACGCCCTCAGGGCCTCCCGTCACGGCGCTCCTCGTCGTCGCCGCGATCGCCGTGGCAGCAGTCGGCGCGCTCGCGCTCGTCCGCCGTATCCGCTCCGCGATCGTCGAACGCGTCCGGCGCTGGTGGCCGGACGTCAAGACCACGCTTCGGAGCCTGCGCGCAGGCAACAAGCTCGGGCTCCTCCTCGGCGGCAGCCTTGCGACCGAGCTCCTCTTCGCGGTTGCGCTCGGCGTCTTCGCGAACGCCTTCGGGTACGACATCTCGCTCGCCGACCTGCTGCTGATCAACATCTCGGTATCGCTGCTCGCGACGTTCGTTCCGGTTCCGGGCGGAATCGGCGTGACGGAGTTCGGCCTCACGGTGGGTCTCACCGCCGCCGGGATGCCCGAGGAGGCTGCGCTCGCGGCCGTCGTCCTCTACCGGGTCTCGACCTTCTACCTGCCGCCGGTGTGGGGCTTCTTCGCGATGCGCTGGCTCCAGCGCAACGCCCACCTGTAGCCGGACGGGAGGGGCGCCGGCGCGCCCTCTACGCCCTCGCGACCGCCGAGGCGAAGAGGTCGAGGCCCAGCCGGCGCGAGAGGAACCGCGCGGCGAGTTGCCCGCGGACGCTGTTGCCCGCCTCGTCGAGCGGCGGCGAGAACGTCCCGAGGCCGCCCTTGCCCGGCGAGACGGTGACGATGCCGCCACCGATCCCGCTCTTGCCCGGCAGCCCGACGTCGTACAGCCAGTCCCCCGAGGTCTCGTAGAGGCCCGCGGTGGTCATCACCGTGAGCGCGTAGCGGCACGTGTCCGCCGAGACGACGCGCTCGCCGGTGACCGGGTTGACGCCGCCGTCGGCGAGCGTCGCGCCCATTACGGCGAGGTCGCGAGCCGTGACGTCGAGGCAGCTTTGCCGGGTGTAGACGTCGAGAGCGTCCGCGGGGTCGCAGCCCAGGCCGCCGCGCCGCGCGAGGCTCCGGGCGAGCTCGCGGTTTCGGTGGTTCGTCGCCGCCGCGGAGGCGAAGGTCTCGTCGTCGAGCGCGAGCGGCCGGCCGGCGAAGCGCGAGAGCCCGTCACGGACGAACCGCCACTTCTCGGCCGCGGAGTCGCCCGGCGCGAAGCTCGCCGTCGCGATCGCGCCGGGGTTGACCATCGGGTTGGTGCGGCCGCCCTCGTCGACCGCCAGCGCCTCGAGCGCGTTGAAGGGAAGCCCGGTCGCGTTGACGCCCACCCGGCGCTGGATCTCGTCCGGCCCCACGACGTCGCAGACGAGCGCGAATGTGAACGGCTTGGCGACGCTCATGATCGTGAAAGCGATCTCGGCGTCGCCGGCGGCGTGCACACGGCCGTCGACCGACGCCACGCAGATGCCGTAGAGCGCGGGCGAGACGCGGCCGAGCACCGGATAGACGTCCGAGACCGATCCGGCGTCGACGTCGCGGTAGCGCCGGTGCGCGTCGTCGACGAGCGCGGCGACGTCCTGCTCCGAGGGAAGCCGCCCCGTCGAGACGTAGCTCGGCTCCTCCACGGGCGGAGGTATACCGCGCGCCCCGAGGTGGACCGGCGGCGGCCGCGGCGGGGAGGGCTCCGCCGCGGCACCGCCAGTGCGTTCCGCCCCAAGCCTCTTAGGAGCGGCTGATCCCCATCGTGATGCGGGCCGTGTAGCCCGTCTTCGTCTTCGCGAGCTTGAGCATCGACCTCGCGCCCCCGTTCCGGAAGATGGAGTCGGTTGCGTTGCGCGTATCGCGGCGCGGGCGTCGGTTGTACGGCGTCCGCCGGTAGACGGTGTCCGTGAGCGCCTCGGGAAAGAACAGCTGCCCCGTGTGGAGCACGTTCCCGCCGAGAGAGACCTGGACGTGGATGTGGACGGTCCGGCCCGAGTACCAGCCGGGGTAGACGGTCACGAAGGTGGCGAGGCCGTTCTTCGTCGTCTTCTGAATCCCGCGCATGAATGTGTCGCCCTCGGTCCCCTCCTGCGCGAAGCCCGAGTACGCCCCGCCTGCGTCGCAGTGCCAGATGTCGACCGCAGCGCCCTTGATCGGCTTGCACGTCGAGACGTCGACGACCGTCGTCGCGAGGTCGAGCCGCGTTCCGGGCCGTCCCTCGCGGATGTCGCGGCGCACCTTGTCGCCGTCCAGGTAGTACGGCCCCTCGGTCATCTCCGGGGTGAGGACGCAGGTGACGAGGCCGGACGCGACCGCGGCGGGGCCGCTGGACGCCGCCTCGGCATCGTCGCCGTCGAGCGCCGCCAGGACGCCGCCGGCGCCGAGCGCCGCGGCCGCGATGCCTCCGAGCCCGAGCAGCGAGTCGCGCCTTGTAAGTGTCGTCTCGTCGCGCATGCCGGTGTCGTCGTCCATCGTGGCTCCTCTCGCTCAGGTCAGGACGGCCTCGTGGCCAGCGTCACCGTGACAGTTCGATGGGCTCCGTTGCGGAGATAGTCGACGATCACTCGGTCACCCGGCTTCTTCTCGTCGATCGCCGACTGAAGCGCTGCGGCCGAGGAGACCGCGTCACCGTCGACCGCGGTGACGACGTCGCCGGCCTGCAGGCCCGCCTCTGCCGCGGGAGTGCCGCTCCGCACCTCGGCGAGCTGCGCGCCCGCGGTGCCGCCGGTCGCCTCGGTCACGGAGACGCCGAGGTACGCGTGCTCCACGGCGCCGCCGTCGACGATCTGGCCGACGATCGAGCCCACGGTGCTCGACGGGATCGCAAAGCCGACGCCGTCGTTGCCGCCGGACTCGCTCTCGATCTGCGCGTTGACGCCGACGACCTTGCCGTCGAGGTCGAGCAGCGGGCCGCCCGAGTTGCCGTGGTTGATCGCGGCGTCGGTCTGGATGGCGCCGGTGATGGTGTAGCCGTTCGGCGCCCGCATCGAGCGCCCGAGGGCGCTGACGATGCCGGCGGTGACGCTGTTCTCGAGCCCGAAGGGACTGCCGATCGCGACGACGACGTCGCCGACCGCGACCGCTGACGAGTCGGCCAGCTCGAGCGGGTGCAGCGCCGACGAGGGCGCGTCGACCTTCAGCACGGCGAGGTCGGTCGAGGCGTCGACGCCGACGATGGTCGCGTCGTAGGTCTTCCCGTCCGCGAACCTGACCTTGGCCGACTGGGCGCCGTCGACGACGTGGGCGTTCGTGATCACGTGGCCGCTCGTGTCGTAGACGAAGCCGGAGCCCTGCGCCTGCGCCGTGCCCGAGCCCATCGGGCCTCCGGCGGGAGCCTGCGTGGTGACGGTGATCTCGACCGTGGCCGCGTTCGCCCGGTCGTAGACCTCGCCGATCGTCAGCGCGCCGTCCTTGACGGTCTGCGCGGTGCCGGATGACGAGACGGGTGCGACGGCGGTCGCGCCGCCGCCGTCGAGGGCGGCGTAGGTCGCGGCGCCTGTGCCGGCCGCGATGACGAGGGCAGCGGCGCTGGCGGAGAGCTTGGTGACTGTGCGCTTCATGCGTGTCCTTTCACGGGGGGTGTCTCGTTCCATGGCACCAGCCGGGTCTCGGCAGGCTCTGTGAGCTGCCTGTGAATCGGCTGTGGGCCGCGCCGCGGCTCAGCCCGAGTCGCGGGCGAGCGGGAGCGCGATGGCGATGGTCGTGCCCTCGCCCGGCCGCGACGACGCCGAGGCGGTGCCGCCGTGCGCCTCGGCGACGGCGGCCACGATCGCGAGGCCGAGCCCCACCCCGCCGCTCGCCCGCGCGCGCGAAGGGTCGGCGCGGTAGAAGCGCTCGAAGAGGTGCTCGAGGTGCTCCTCGTCGAGGCCCGGCCCCGCGTCCGTGACCGCGATCTCGGCGCTCCCGTTCCGGCGCGTGACCGAGACGGACGCGGGCGTGCCTGGTGGCGTGTGGGCACGGACGTTCGCGAGCAGGTTGTCGACGATCTGGCGCAGCCGGACACGGTCGCCGAGCACCGTCGCGCGCTCGGCATGGAGCTCGATCGCCCGGCCGGGGTCGACGGCCTGCGCCGTCTCGACCGCCTCGCCCACGACCTCGTCCAGCTCGACCGGCTCTCGCT
>DASUZN010000267.1:0-2082 GCA_036376855.1 Gaiella sp.
CGCCGCCGTAGGCCCTGCAGAGCTAGAGCGGATGCGGGTCGGCCTCCGTGAGCTCGAGCGCCTCGGCCGCGAGGCGGACGTCGACGGCTACCTCCGCGCGCGCTGGGCGTTCCACGCGGCCTGCTACGAGGCCTCCGGCCGCACGCGCCTCGTCGCCGAGGTCGAGCGGCTCTTCTGGCGGTCCGAGCGCTACAACCGGATCGTGCTCTCGACCAAGGAGCGGTTTCGCCGCTCGGTCGGCAACTACCGCCGCTTCTACGAGGCGTGCAGGGCCGGCGATTCGAAGGCGGCGCAGAGCGTCATCCACGAGTCGATGCAATGGGCAGTCGACCTGATCTGGGACGAGCTGCCCTCGGAGCGCGCGTGAGGCGGATCGGCGCCGACGTCGGGGGCACGTTCACCGACGTCGTCCTCGCGGACGCGGACGGGCGGATCCGCGTCGAGAAGGTCCTCTCCACGCCGCCCGACTACGACCGCGCCGTCGTCGACGCCGTGCGGACGCTCGGCGGCGCGGACGAGGTCGTGCACGGGACGACGGTGGCGACGAACGCCGTGCTCGAGCACCGCGGCGCCCGCACCGCCCTCGTCACCACCGCCGGGTTCCGCGACGTCCTCGAGCTGCGACGCATGCGCATGCCGCACCTCTACGACGCCTTCTGGTCGAAGCCGCCGACGCTCGTCGAGCGGCACCTCCGTTTCGAGGTAGGCGAGCGGATGCTCGCGAACGGGACCGTGGAGCGCCCGCTCGACGATGACGAGGCGCGCGCGATCGCCACGCGGCTTCGCGAGGCCGCGGTCGAGTCCGTCGCGGTCTGCCTCCTCCACGCCTACCTCCACCCCGCGCACGAGCGCCGGCTCGGCGAGATCCTGCGCGCCGGGCTGCCCGGGGTCGCAGTCTCGCTCTCGTCGGAGATCCTGCGCGAGCAGCAGGAGTACGAGCGGACGGCCACGACCGTCGTCAACGCCTACGTCCGCCCCCTGATGGCGTCGTACCTCGACAGCCTGCGGCGCGGGCTCGGCGACGCGAACCTCTCGATCATGCAGTCCTCGGGCGGCGTGATGTCGGCAGCGGATGCAGCCGAGCGGCCGGTCTACGTGCTCGAGTCCGGTCCCGCCGCGGGCGTCGTCGCGACGCTCGCGCTCGCCCGCGAGCTCGGCCACGCGAACGCGATCGCCTTCGACATGGGCGGCACGACGGCCAAGGCCTCGCTCATCGAGCACGGCCGCGTCTCTCGGACGCAGGAGTACGAGGTCGGCGCCTCGCTCTCGGTCGGCTCGCGCCTGCTGCGCGGGTCGGGCGAGCTGATCCGCATACCGACGATCGACATCGCCGAGGTCGGCGCCGGCGGCGGCTCGATCGCGTGGCGCGACGAGGCCGGCGCGGTCGCCGTCGGGCCGCGCAGCGCCGGGGCTGACCCCGGGCCGGCCTGCTACGGCCGCGGCGGCAAGGAGGCGACGGTGACGGACGCGAACGTCGCGCTCGGGCTCGTGCCCGAGGGCCGGATCGGCGACGGCCGCCTCGAGCTTTCCCGCGCGCTCGCGGAACGGGCGCTCGAGACGATCGGCGTCTCTCCGCGTGCCGTCCACGACCTCGCGAACGCCGCGATGATGCGCGCGCTCCGCTCCGTCTCGACCGAGAAGGGCCGCGACCCTTCCGAGTTCGCGCTCGTCGCGTACGGCGGCTCCGGCCCGGTGCATGCGGCGGCGCTCGCGGCCGAGCTCGGAGCCCGCACCGTCGTCGTGCCGCCGCTCGCGGGCGTGTTCTCGGCGGTCGGCCTGCTCTCCGCGCGGGCCGAGCGGCACGACGTGCGGTTCTGCCGGATCGACGCGCGCGCGCCCGACCTCGAGCTGCTCCGGCGGCTCGACGCGGAGATGCGCACCGACGGCGACGCTTGGCAGCGCAGCGCCGACGTCCGCTACCGGGGCCAGAGCTGGAGCGTCACCGTCGATCTGCCCGGTGAGATCGAGGCAGCGCCGCTCGCCGACCTCGTCACCCGCTTCGAGCTCGAGCACGAGCGGCTCTACGGCACGCGGCTCGAGCCCGGCTCGCCGATCGACATCCGCGCGCTCCGGCGCGTCACG
>DASUZN010000268.1:0-10553 GCA_036376855.1 Gaiella sp.
GAGGCGCGCTGTCTGGCCGTGGTGCGGGCCGCCGGCTCGCAGGGCGTGCAAAACGGCTCGATCTCCTGCGTCGCGCTCGTGCTCTCCGTGCCCGGCGGGACGCGCGCAATCCTCGGCGAGAACGTGCTTGCGGCCTGGCTCGACCTCGAGGTCGCGTCCGGAAACGACGCGATCGCCTCGCACTCGCCGATCCGCAAGACGGCGAAGCTGATGGGCCAGTTCCTGCCCGGCACCGACTTCGTCACCTCCGGCTACTCGATCATGGGCCGTCGCGACAACACGTTCGGCGGTGGGAACTACGACGCGGACGACATCGACGAGTGGCTGACGATCCAGCGCGACTGGCAGGTCGACGGGGGCATCGAGCCGATCGAGGAGTCGGAGGCCCTGCGCGTGCGCGAGCGTGCGGCGCGCGCCGTGCAGGCGGTCTTCACGGAGCTCGGGTTGCCCGCCGTGACCGACGCCGAGGTCGAGGCCGCGACGCTCGCGCACGGCAGTGCCGACATGCCCGATCGCGACCGCGCGGCCGACGTCGAGGCCGCCGACGAGCTCCTCGCCCGCGGCGTCTCGGCGCTCGACGTCGCGCTCGCCCTCGACCGGCAGGGCTTCGAGGACGTCGCCGAGGCGGTCGTCGGGATGCTGCGCCAGCGGATCGCGGCGGACTATCTCCAGACCTCCGCGGTGATCGAGCCCGACGGGCTCGTCCGGTCGGCTGTCAACGATCCCAACCTCTACCTCGGGCCGGGACCGGGCTACCGGCTCGAGGGAGAGCGCTGGGCGCTGCTGCAGTCGCTGCCGCACGTCGTCGACCCACGGCGGCTGGGCGCGGCGGCCGCGGACGTGGAGGCGATCGTGGAGGAAGCCGGGCCGGCTGTGGGCGGCGACGATCCCGCGGAAGTGGTCATCGCCGTCGGGCCCGCCTTCGCCGACGGCCTGCGCGAGACGATCGCCGGGCTGTCGCACGACGACGTGCTGGCCGCAGTGATCGACGGCGTGCGCGAGGCGGGTGGGTCGCCGCGGATCGTCCGGATCATGCGGGCGGCGGACGTCGCCTTCATCGGCCACGACGGCGCGGCGCTCTCCGGGTCAGGCGTCGCGCTCGGCCTCCAGTCGAAGGGAACCGCAGTGATCCACCGCGCCGATCTCCAGCCGCTCGACAACCTCGAGCTCTTCGGGATGAGCCCTCTCTACACCCTGGACAGCTACCGCGCGATGGGGCGCAACGCCGCCGGGTACGCGCTCGGGCAGCGCGTCGGCCCCGTGCCCACCGAGCTCGACAACTTCGCGCGGGCGAAGCTGATCGTCAGGACGACGCTGCTTCACGCGCAGGAGGCGAGGGCCGTCATTCCCGGCGCGCCGCCCATCGAGCTCGACCTCGTCGGCTCGCCGAGCCAGCGACCGCGAAGCGGGCGCCTTCAGGGACTTGCCCCCGCCGAAGGCGGGGGATGAGCGGCGGGATTCCGCGCTGCGGAATCCCGCCGCGCGGGGCAATCTCAGCCTACGGCGGTGCCGAACAGCACGCCGATCCCGTAGGTCACGGCGAACGCTGCCGCCCCGAAGGCGAGCTGGCGCGAGCCGGAGAGGAGCACGCTCTTCCCGGTGAGCAGCGTGATCGCGGCGCCGATCGCGAACAGCCCGAGCGCCGACACGGCGAGCGCGACCGCGACGGCGGTGTTCCCGGACAGGAACACGAACGGGAGGATCGGGAGGATCGCGCCGAGGACGAACAACGCGAACGACGTGCCTGCCGCGACCCACGGCGAGCCCCCCAGCCCCTCCGGGTCGATCCCGAGCTCCTCGCGTGCGTGGGTGTCGAGCGCGGTGTCCGGGTCGGCGGAGAGCCGTTCGGCGACCTTCCTCGCCTCACTCGGGTGGAGCCCCTTCTGCTCGTAGACGAGCGCGAGCTCCGCCTGCTCGACCTCCGACTCGGTCGCGATGTGGCGCTGCTCGACCGCCAGCTCCTTCGCGCTCAGCTCGCGGCTCGACTGCACGGAGATCCACTCGCCCATCGCCATCGAGCACGCGCCCGCGATCAACCCGGCGACACCGGTGACGAGGATGTCCTTCGAGGCGACGCCCGCGCCGGCGACACCCATCACGAGGCTGGCATTGGAGACCAGGCCGTCGTTGACTCCGAGGACGGCGGCGCGGAGGGCGTTTCCTCCGGCTGCACGGCCGCGCTGCAGGCGGGCGAGCGCACGGCCGATCGGCTCCCCGCGCGTGTCGCCCACGAGCGTCGCGAGTGCGCGCGCGTGCCGCGCCTCGTCCGCGGCGAATGCGCCGGATTCGTCCATGTACGCCTCGGTGGAGAGCGCCTCGCGATCGCGCATGATCGGCACGACCACTGTGTCGCCGAAGTCTCCGGCGAGTTTGCAGAGGATGCGTGCGCGCTGGCCCGGGCGTCCAGGTCCCGGGTCGACGTCCGCGCTGCGCAGGAGCTCCTCCCAGTGCGCTGCGTGGCGACGCTCGTCGTCCGCGATCGATGTGAGCAGCGCCTTTCGATCCGAGACGGCCTGCGCATCGGACAGCGCCCGGTAGATCGCCTCCGCGTCGACCTCCTCCTGGCGCGCCGCCTTCCAGCGCTCGATCGTGGCCGGGTCGGTCCGGAGCGCCGTCATCGCGTTCAGTGCTCCCGCAGGCCCGCGGCTCGCTGCTCCGCGGCCAGCCGCTCCTCCGCGTCGGCCTCCTCGCGGAACAGCACCACGAGCAGCCACACGATCGCCGCGAAGAAGACGAGCGCCTGCTCGGTCGACATGAGGATCCCACCGAGGTTCTGGTCCTGCTCGGCCGTGATTCCCCAGAGGCGCTCGGGCAGCGAGGCGTAGTAGTCGTAGAGCGGCGGGGAGAAGGTGAGCGCGAGACCGAGGAACGCGGAGCCGACGAACGCGGCGAGCACGTATCCGATGCGGCCGAGGGTCGGGAGGCGGTGCGGGACGTCGCAGAGGACGGGCCACCACAGGAGCAGGCCGATCGCGATCAGAAACGCGTGCTCGACGGCGAGCAGGAGCGGGTTGCGGACGAGCGCGTCGTACACCGCCCCGAGGTGCACGACGTACCAGCCCACCAGCCAGACGGGAAGCGCGACCTGCGGCCGCGTGACCCAGCCGAACCAGCTCCCTCCACGGGTCGCGATCCCCTCGCGCATCGCGGGCGTGAGCCCGATCAGGAGGAGCGGCGGCGCCCAGTCGGAGATCATCACGTTCTGGAGCAGGTGGAAGAGCACGAGGTACTCGATCGCGATCGTCCCGAGCGGCGAGTTCAGCGCGACGACGACGAGCCCGACGCCCGCGCCGAAGCACCACGCGCGCCACGCGGGCCCGGGCGCGTTGCGCCACGCTCGCACGTAGAGCACGACGGCGACGACTCCGAGCAGTACGAAGAGCGGCTCGAACGTGAACGACCAGGGCGAGGGCATCAGACCGGCTCGGGCGTCGCGCGCGGTACGGCAGCCTCTCGTGGACGCCGGGCCACGAGCAGGAGGAGCACGAGCGCGGTGCCGAGCGTCAGCGCCTGCTCGGCCATCATCACGACGCCGGCGAGCTTCTGGTCCATGAGCGGCGACAGCCCGAACAGCCGCTCCGGCTGCTCCGTGTAGACGTCGTAGTACGGGTGGAACGAGAAGACGAACACGTACGCGAGCATCTGGCCCATCCACAGCATCACGACGGCGAGCCCGATCCTGCCGTGCACGGAGAGGCGACCGTGGCGTGCCGGGTCGATCAGGAGCGTCCAGACGAGCGCGCCGACGACGACGAAGGAGAGGTGCTCCGCGCGGTGCACCAGGGGGTGCCGCAGCGCCGCGTCGTACAGGACGGGGAGGTGCCAGGCGACGAGGACGCCGAGCCAGAGCGTCACCGCGACGCGCGGCCGGAGGAGGAACGAGAGCGCGCGGCGCAGCCCATGCCGGCGTGCCAGCGGCGCTAGCAGGTCACGCGGGAGGAAGAACATCGAGAGAGGCCCGCGGACGGCGAGGAGCGCGAGCGCGACGCCGAGGTCGGCGATCAGCACGTGCTGGAGCATGTGCGCGGACTGGAGGTACTCCTCGGCGATCGCGTCGAGCGGCGAGACGAGCCCGAGCACCACGATCGCCACGCCGGCGACGAAGAGCGGCCAGCGGGACCACGGCGCGAGCTCGGGCCGCCGCCGGCGGAGCCGACGCCAGCCCTGCGCGAAGAACGCCACCGCGACGATCGCGCCCGCGAGCACGAGCGGGTCGAACGACCACGCCTTCCAGAGGTCGCCGGGGGCGGTCGCGACGAGCGGGGCCACGGCGGTTACGGTAGCCCGCTCCGGCGGGGATGCGCACCTACGACGACCGCGGGGTTGCGGCCCTGAAGGCGACGCCTTCAGGGATCTGCACCGCCGAAGGCGGGGATCAAAGTGGCGGGAGTCCGTTCGGCGGATTCCCGCCTCGCGCTAACGAGCAACGTGGAGGGACCCCTCGAGGTCGCCGAGCACGAGGTCGCGGTCGCGGTCCGGGATGTGGTCGAGCGGTACCGGTCCGAGGGCCTCGACGAAGGTCACGCCGTTTCGAGAGTGGAGCTCGTGCTCGATGCCGCGGTTGACGACGCACACGTCCCCTGCGGCCAGCTCGCGCGTCTCGGAGCCGATCGTCATGGTCACGGCGCCTTCGAGGACGAGCATCACCTGCTCCGTGTGCTCGTGACTGTGGCGCGCGACGGTCGTCCCCGGCGCGTAGGTGACGTGCCCGAGGAAGACCTGGTCCCCGGCGACCGCCTTTAGCCCCACGCCCGGGAAGAGGGGGTGGGGCTCGCGGCCGTCGAACGTCTCGAAGGGCGAATCCGCCATGAGGCCTAGGCGGGAACCTCGAAGGCGATCCCGCCCTGCGCGACGGCGTTGACGGACAGCTCGGCGTCGAACACGACGATCTTCCCGTCTCGTGCGGGTGTGGCCTTCGCCTCGAGTGCGCGCAGCACCTTCTCCGGCGTGATCGGGAGTTCGGTCACCCACACGCCGACGGCGTCGTACACCGCCGAGGCGATGGCGGGCGGCTGTGCGTTGTTCGCCATCTCGCCGATTCCCTTCGCGCCGTAGGGGCCGTCCGCGGAGGGGTTCTCGATGATGATCGTTTCGATCTGCGGCAGGTCCTCGAACCCGGGCGCGAGGTACGAGCCGAACTGGCCGCCGCGGTGCTCCGCGGAGGGGTAGTACGGGTAGCAGTTCTCGAGCACGCCGAGCCCGAGCCCCTGCACGGCGCCGCCCTCGATCTGTCCCTCGACGAGCGTGGGGTTGATCGCGCGGCCGACGTCGTACACCTGGACGAGGCGCGTGACCCGGACGACGCCGGTCTCGTCGTCGACCTCGACCTCCGCGGCACACGCCGCGTACGAGATCGCCGAGTGGGGCGGCAGGTCGACCTGGCCCGTCTCGGGGTCGATGATCGATGCGTAGTCCTTGAGCTGCGCGCCGGTGCCGGTGATCAGCTCGCCGTACGTCCACGTCGCCGCGGCGGCGACGTCGGGCACGGCGATCTTCTTCTGGGGCGCTCCCTTCGCCAGGACCTCGCCGTCCACGATCTCGAGGTCCGACGGGTCGATCTCGAGCTCTTTGCCGGCGATGTCGAGGATCCGCTCCTTGACGCGCTCGGCGGCCTTCTCGACCGCCTTGCCCGCGACGAACGTCGCGCGCGACGCGAACGTTCCGGTGCAGACCGGCGACGAGTCGGTGTTCGAGTTGTCGTACGTGATCCAGTCGTACGGGACGCCGATCGTCTCCGCCACGATCTGCGACTGGATCGTCTTCGAGCCGTTGCCGATGTCCGACGTGCCCGCGAAGACGTCGACGCGCCCGTCGGGCTTGACCTTGATCCACGCCTGCGACGGGTCGCCGTTCTGGTTCATCCCCGTCGGGTACTCGATCGCCGCGATCCCGCGGCCTGCATGCTTGGCCATCAGTGGTCCTCCGGGTCGGCGATCTGCGAGACGAGATGCTCGGGCAGCAGGTCGCCCTCGCGCGGGTCACGGGTCATGGCCGCGTACTCCGGCTCGAGCTCGACGTCCATCCCGCCCGCGAGCGCCTTGACCACCGACACCGTCGAGGGGTCGGTGTAGACGATCCGGTTCGGCGACGTGTCGCCGACTCGGTTCGCGTTCTTCAGGCGAACCTCGTACGGGTCGAGGCCGAGCACGTCCGCGATCCGGCTCATGTGGGTCTCCGTCGCGAACGAGACGGACGTGACGCCGAAGCCGCGCATGGCGGTCGTCGGCACGCGGTTCGTGAACACGACGTAGCCGTCGAAGTGCAGGTTCGGGATCGTGTACGCGCCCGTGTGGTGGAAGGAGTGCTTCGTGAGCCCGTAGGGCGAGAAGCGCGCGTACGCGCCCGAGTCGTGCAGCGTCAGCATCTTGCGGCCGAGGATCCAGCCGTCCTTCGTGACCGCGTCGGCGATCTCCATGTGCCACGGAGCACGAGTCGAGGAGCAGAGGAACTCCTCCTCGCGCGTCCAGCGCCACTTGACCGGGCGGCCCGACTTCTGCGCGAGGAGCGCGCACATCGTCTCGCTCGCGGTGTCGACCTTGCCGCCGAAGCCGCCGCCGACCGTGCCGCCGACGACCTTCAGCTTGTTGAGCGGCACCTGGAGGTGCGCGGCGACGACGCCCATCGAGAAGTAGAGCGCCTGCGTGCACGAGTAGATCGTGAGGCGGCCGTTCGCCTCGGGCACGACGAGCGCGACCTGCGTCTCGAGCGGGACGTGCTCGATCGCCGCCGGCCGGTAGACGCCCTGGACGATCGTGTCCGCCTTGTCGAACGCGTCCTCGACGGAGCCCTTGCGGATCTGGCGGCGATCCATCTCGCCCTCGAAGTGCGTGTACCAGTTGCCCCACTGGTGCACCGTCGGGGCGTCGGAGTCGAACGCCTTGCGGATGTCGAAGAGCGGTGTCCGCTCCTCGTAGGAGATCTCGATCGCGTCGACTGCGGCCATCGCCGTCTCCTCGTCCTCCGCGGCGACGACGGCGATGGGCTGGCCCTTGTAGCGCACCTCGTCCTTCGCGAGCAGCGGCTCGTCGGCCGGGATGCCGAGCGCCGAGAGGTGGCCGTACTCGAGCAGAGGCACATCGGCGTGCGTGATCACCGCATGGACGCCGGGCATCGCCTCGGCCTTCGAGGCGTCGAAGGACGTGATCGCCGCGCTGTGGAGCGGCGAGCGCAGCGCCTTCGCCCAGAGCGTTCCGGGCACGCGGACGTCGTCGACGTACGTCGTCCGCCCGGTGACGTGCTCGATCCCGTCGTAGCGGGGGAGCCGTGCGCCGACCGCTTTCATGAGACACCTCCGAGGTTCGTCATCCCCGGGCTCGGGGCGGTCACCGTCATGTCGAACGAGTCGCCGCGCGCGACCGCGGCCACCGCGTCGATGATCTTCACGTAGCCGGTGCAGCGACACACGTGGCCGGCGAGCGCCTCCTGGATCGCCTCGCGGTCGTCCGTGCCGCCGCGCTTCAGGTACGCCTCTGCGGCGAGCATCATCCCGGAGGTGCAGAAGCCGCACTGGGCGGCGTAGTGGTGCGTGAAGGCCTGCTGGAGCGGCGAGAGCGACGCGGGGGCGCCGAGGCCCTCCACCGTCGTCACGCTCGCGCCGTCGAGGATGCCGACCGGCGTCAGGCAGGCACGCTGGGGCTCGCCGTCGACGAGGACGGTGCAGGCGCCGCAGCCGCCCTGCTCGCAGCCCGCTTTCGGGCTCGTCACGCCGAGCTCTTCGCGGAGCACGTCGAGGAGCGTCGCGAGCGGCCCGCTCTCGACCTGGCGCGTCGTCCCGTTGACCGTGAGGTTCATGCAGCCTCCTCGAGCTCGCCGAGGACACGACGGACGAGCACCGGGAGCGTCCGCTCGCGGTACCAGGCAGAGGCGAGCGCGTCGTCGCCGAGGCTGACGTCCTCGACGGCGGCCGCCCCGGCGCGCGCGGGATCGGAGGCGGCCGCCTCCGCCGAGCGAAGGCGCGTCCCGAAGCCGGCGAGCCCGGTCGCCGCGAGGCGCGTCTCGCCGTCCGCCGTCCGGACGCCGGTCACGGCGAGCACCGTGTACTCGTGGGTGTGCGGGTAGTCGATCGCAGCGAATGCGGACGCTGCGGGCTTCTCGAAGGTGACGTCGAGGAGGAGCCGGCCGGCGCGGCGGCCGAGGAAGTCCTGGAGCGGCTCGGTCGCCTCGCCGTCGGCGCCGACCGAGCGCGCTTGCGCCTCGAGCGCGAGCAGGGGGCCTTGCAGGTCGCCGCGGGGCGCGTCGTGGCCCTCGCCTGCGCAGAGGTTGCCGCCGAGCGTCGCCTGCCGCCGGATCTCGTAGTCGGCGACGTTGAGCGCGCACTGAGCGAGCGCCTTCACGTCCTGCGCCAGCGCGGCGAGGCGCTCGACCGGCAGTCCGGCGCCCAGCGTCACGGTGGTGCCCGAGATATCGAGCGTGTCGAGCCCCGCGCGCGACAGCACGAGCGCCGTCGTGGGAGCCAGGCGCCCGTAGGTGATCTCCGGCATGACGATCGTTCCGCCCCCGACCACGGTCACGCCCGATCCGTCGCCGAACTGCTCGACGGCCTCCTCGGCCGAGGTCGGGAACAGGACTCGAGTGGCTTGCGTCATGGACCTTCCTTCGGTCGTTGGTCAGCGCTTGCGAGTCTAACGCGGCTGCTCCACGGACAATCGATTATCGGTTCTGGGGGCCACTCGTTCAGGACTGCTGCTTGCCGGCGATGCCCCAGTGCTTCGGGTTGACCCCCTGGATCACGACCTGGATGTGCGCCGGGTCGGCGCCCGACGTGTCGGCGAGCGCCTGTGTCAGCGCCTCGATCATCTTCGGGACGGCCTCCTCCGTGACGCGCCGGTCGTAGAGCTTCACCTCGATCATCGGCATGCCTGTTCTCCCCTTTCCTCGTCGTGCGTCTCGAGCCGAGTCTTACACGACGGCGTCAGCCGACCGGGGCGGTCACGGCGGCGAGGATCTCCTCCCGGGCGCCCGCGTCGAGCGCGGCCCGCGCCGCCGCTCGGCCGGCCTCGACCGCCCGGTCGAGCGCGCGGAAGTCGCGCAGCGGGATGTCCTGGGCGTCGGGCGTGATCACGAGCAGCGCCAGCTCGCGGTTCCGCTCCGCCCGCTCGACGCTGCCGAGCACGGTCGCGCGCGAGAGCGTCTCCATGATCGACGGCAGCGGCGGCTCGTCCTCGGTGGACGCCTCGAGGCGGCGGACGACGTCGACTGCCACGATCGGACCCTCGCCCGAGTCGGCCATGGCGTCGATCGGCAGGTTGTTGAGCACTCCGCCGTCCACGAGCAGACGCCCGCTGCGGGAGAGCGGCGGCACGAGCCCCGGAATCGACATGCTCGCTCCCACCGCCTCGGTCACGCTCCCGCGCCGGTGGATGACGAGCCTGCTCGAGAGCAGGTCGGCGCTCACCGTGAAGAGCGGCTTCACGAGCTCCTCGATCGTCATCTCGCCGAAGAGACGGTCGAACATTCGCGCCGCCTTGCGCGAGCGGATCAGCGCGACCCGTGGGAGCGTGTAGTCGTTGAACGGCGAGCGCCGCACGAGCTCCTCGTTGCAGCGGTCGCGAATGTCGCCCGGGCTCCAGCCAGCGGCGGCCATCGCCGCGATCAGCGAGCCCATCGAGCAGCCGCCGTAGCGGTCGATCTCGATCCCGTCCGCCTCGAGCTCGGCGAGCGCGCCGATGTGCGCGAAGCCGCGCGCACCGCCGCCCGAGAGGACGACGCCGAGCGAGCGCCCCACGAGTCGCCGCGCGAGGCGGCCGGCACCCGGGTCGCTCGGCTCGGTCGAGGCGAGGCGGTGGTGGGCCCGCGGCCGGACGGCGTCGAGCAGCGCGCGGAGGGCGGCGCCGGACGACGGCCCGATGACGACGAGGTCGGCGTCCGGAGAAGCCTCGCCCGGCGGCGGACTCTCTGCCGTCGCGATCAGCAGCATCCGGTCCGCCTGGCGCGCGCAGAGGTCGCTCCAGACGCCGGCGCCCGCCTCGTCGACGAGCAACACGTGCGCGTTCTCGTCCTCTGCCCGTTCCACCGCGCTCGTCCCGGCGGCGTCTGCCCGGAGCACCTCGATCGGGCCGTACGCCGACAGGGCGTGCGCCAGGGAGGCGGCCATCGCCGCCAGCGGGACGCCGGGGTCGAGCCGGCGCAGTGCGAACAGCACCGGCCGGGTGGGCGGTGCGGCGAGGCCTCCGCTCGCCTGAAGCTGAGCCGCCAGCTCGCGCGCCACCGCGGCGGCGAAGCGGGGGTCGCGCTCCATCAGCTCGACGAACCGCGCGCGGCCGAGCTGGAGCAGCGTCGAGTCGCGGACCGCCTGGACGGACGCCGACCGCGCCGAGCCGGTGAGCAGCGCGAGTTCGCCGATGGCCGTCCCGGGGCCGAGGACGCGCAGCGTGCGCCCGTCAACGCCCGCGCCGGCTACGGCCCGCAGGCGTCCGCGCAGGAGGACGTAGAGATCGTCGGCGTCGTCGCCTTCGCGAATCAGCCACTCGCCGGCGAGCACTCGACGCGCGTACGCGTCCGCCGCAAGCGCCTCGAGCGCCTCCGCGTCCGCGCCGGCGAGGAGCGGGACACCC
>DASUZN010000269.1:0-8303 GCA_036376855.1 Gaiella sp.
GGCGACCGCCTGGAACTCGCCGTAGTCCGTCGGCAGCCGCACCGACACGACCCGCTCGACGAGCTTCTCCATCCGCTTGCGGTACTCGATAAGGTCGGCGACAGTCACGAGCTTGAGCCCGTGGCGCTCGCAGAACCCGACGAGGTCCGGGACGCGGGCCATCGTGCCGTCGTCGTTCATGATCTCGCAGACGACTCCCGCCGGCGCGAGCCCGGCGAGGCGCGCGAGGTCGACGGCCGCCTCGGTCTGGCCGGAGCGCTGGAGCACGCCGCCGGCGCGCGCGCGGAGCGGGAAGACGTGGCCCGGCGACACGACGTCGTACGGCGTCGAGGTGGGATCGACGGCGACCTGGATCGTCCGCGCGCGGTCGGCGGCGGAGATCCCGGTCGAGACGCCGTCCCGCGCCTCGATCGTGACGGTGAAGGCGGTGCCGAACTGCGCCTCGTTCTGGTCTGTCATCTGTCGCAATCCCAGCTCGTCGCAGCGCTCGGGCGTCAGGCAGAGGCAGATCAGCCCGCGGCCGTGCATCGCCATGAAGTTGACGGAATCGGGCGTGACGAACTGCGCGGCGATCGTGAGGTCGCCCTCGTTCTCACGGTCCTCGTCGTCGACGACCACGACGAACCGGCCGGCGCGGATCTCGTCGATCGCCTCCTCGATGGACGCGAACGGGCTCGTCTCTGGCTCGGACACGGCGGTCACCGGGTCATCGTAGCCCTGGCGCCACGAGCCGCTCGACGTACTTCGCCAGCACGTCGACCTCGAGGTTCACCTGCTGCCCCGGGGCGAGGTCGCGCAGCGTCGTCGCCCCGAGCGTGTGCGGCACGAGCGCGACCGCGAACGCGTCCTCGAGCAGCTCCGCAACCGTGAGCGAGACGCCGTCGACCGTGACCGAGCCTTTCTCGACGCAGTAGCGCAGGATCTCCGTCGGCGCCTCGACGACGACGCGCAGACCCTCGCCCTCCGCCTCCACCGAGCCGATCGTGCCGAGGCCGTCGACGTGGCCCTGGACGTAGTGGCCGCCGAGCGGCTCGCCCGCCCGGAGCGCGGGCTCGACGTTGACGTCCGCTCCCTCCGTCAGCCGCCCGAGGCTCGTCCGGCGGAGTGTCTCGGCGACGGCGTGGAAGCGAATCCGGTCGCCGTCGACGGACTCAGCGGTGAGGCAGACGCCGCCGATTGCGACCGAGTCGCCCACGGCCGTCGTCGGCGCGGTGGCCGGCGCCTCGACCACGAGCGACCGCGCCGCCTCTCCCCCCTCGACCGACACGACCCGCCCGACCTCGCGCACGATCCCTGTGAACATGGCGCCGAGGCTAGCGGCCTACGCCTCGAGGAGGCGCCACGAGAGGAGCACGTCCTCTCCGACCGGCTCGATCTCCGGCGCGCCGAGGTCGAGTGGGGCCGGCAGCTCCGCGAGCATCGGCACACCGCCGCCGGCGAGCACGGGCGCGACGAAGACGAGCAACCGGTCGACGAGGCGGTCCGCAAGGAACGACGCCGCGAGCGTCGGGCCTCCCTCGAGGAGGAGCGACTGCACCCCGTCGCCCGCGAGCGACGCCAGCTCGTCCGCGAGCGACCCACTGCGCAGCTCGAGCTCCGACCCGTCGGGCAGCGGGCCGCGCCCGAACGCGAGGCGGCGCGGCTGCCGCGCGACCGCGACGTCGCGCGCGTCGAGCCGGGGCGCATCGGCGCGCACCGTGCCCATCCCGACGCCCACCGCGTCGACCGCTGCGCGCAGCTCGTGAACGCGCCGCCGCGACTCCTCTCCCGTCACCCAGCGGCGACCGGAGACGACGGCGCGGCCGTCCACCGAGACGGCGAGCTTGAGGATGACGTGCGGCCGGTGCCGCGCGATCCAGGTCCGCCAGGCCTCGTTCTGACGACAGGCCCGTGGCAGGTCGAGCAGCTCGGTGTCGACCCCGTTCGCGCGCAGCCGCTCGAGCCCACCTTCGGCGAGAGGGTTCGGGTCGAGGCATCCCGCGACGACGCGGGTGATGCCCGCTTCGACGATGCGGTCGACGCACGGCGGCGTCCGGCCGTGGTGGGCGCACGGCTCCATCGTCACGTAGAGCGTCGCGCCACGCGCGGCGTCGCCAGCTGCGTCGAGCGCAACGACCTCGCCGTGCCGCCCGCCCGCCGGCTCGGTCACGCCCTCGCCGAGCGTCGCACCCTCGGACGAGACGACCACCGCCCCCACCGTCGGGTTCGGATAGCCCCGCCCTGCCGCCTCGTCCGCGAGCTCGAGCGCCCGCTCGATGCTCATGCGACCGCGGCGCGCAGGCGCCGGTACGCGTCGGCCGGCTCGGTATCGCCGAAGATCGCGCTCCCGGCGACGAAGAGCGACGCGCCCGCATCGCGCAGCGCCGCCGCGTTGTCCGCGCCGACGCCGCCGTCGACCTGGATCGGAACGTCGACGAGCGTCGCCAGCTCGGCGACCCTGCCGAGCGCCTCCGGCATGAACGCCTGGCCGGAGTACCCCGGATGGATGCTCATGCAGAGGACGATGTCGGCGGCGGCCGCAGCCGCTGCCTCGGCGGCTCGTGCGGGAGTCGTCTCGGGATTGAAGACGACGCCGACGCCGAGCCCGTGTCCGCGCGCCTCCGCGGCGACCGCGGCGGGGTCGCCCGCGACCTCGACGTGGAACGTGACGGAGTCCGCGCCCGACGCTGCGAACTCCTCGAAGTGGTGCACGGGGTCGTCCACCATCAGATGACAGTCGAGCACGCCGCCGGCCGCGTGGATGCCGGGCGCGATCGAGCGCAGCACGACCGGCCCGATCGTCACCGGCGGGACGAAGTGCCCGTCGCCGACGTCGAAATGGAACACCCTGCACCCGGCCTCGAGCAGCGCGTCGATCTGCTCGCCGAGCCGGCGGAAGTCGGCCGCGTAGAGCGACGGCTCGACCTCGGCGCCGTCCCGGATCCAGTCGCTCCACGCCACGGGGCGATCGTACTGGGGCGCCCGGGGCGTGGCTTCAGCCTCACCCCTCTCCTGCCACGACGAGTCGTGCCACGAAGAAGCCGCTCGTCGAGTGCAGGTGCGGCAGCGTCTGCAGGAGCTCGGGCCGCGAGCGGTGGCGGAACGCCGGCCACTCGTCGCCGAGCGCCGGGTCGACGGACGCAAGCCCTTCCCCCACGACCGCGTCGACGACGGCCTCGTTCTCCTCGGCGTTGATCGTGCAGGTCGAGTAGACAACCGTGCCGCCCGGCCGGACGCGGGCGACGGCCGCCCTCAGGATCTCGAGCTGGAGCTCGGGGAGTGGCTCAGCGCGCCAGCGGAGGTCGGGCCGCGAGGCGAGGACGCCGAGGCCGGAGCACGGGGCGTCGACGAGCGCCCGGTCGAAGCCGTCGACCTCCGGTGGAAGCTCGCGGCCGTCCGCATGGACGACACGCACGTTCGTCGCCCCGAGAAGGCGTGCCGTCTTCTCGAGCCGCTCGGCGCGCGCCTCGTCGACCTCCACCGCGACGACCTCGCCGGCGAGCATCGTCGCCTTGCCGCCCGGGGCGGCGCAGAGGTCGAGCGTCCGCTCCCCCGGGCGCGAGCCGACGACATGACCGACGAGCTGGGATCCGCGGCTCTGCGGCCAGACCCGGCCCTCGGCGACGGCCGTCTCGTCGATCCGGTCGACGACCCACGCCCCGGGGATCAGCGGATCCTCCGACCCGTCCACCGTTCCGCGCACGAGCCGGACGGCGGTCTCCGGCTCGGCGTTCTGTGCGCGCTGGAGCGCCCGTGCCTCGTCCGCGCCGAGCTCGCGCCACCACGTCTCCGCGACCCAGTCCGGATACGAGTGCCGGAGCGCCGCCTCCTCCGCCGTCGCTTCGGGCAGTGACTCGCAGAGCTCCCTCGCGCCGTCCGCAAGCCGTCGCAAGACCGCGTTCGTGAACGACACCGCGCGTTCGAGCCGCGCAGCGCGTACGAGCTCGACCGACTCGTTGACGGCCGCGTAGCGGGGGACGCCGTCGAGGAAGGCGAGCTGGTAGCAGCCGAGCCTGAGCGCGGCGCGCACCGGCGGGTCGAGCTTGCGCACGGGCCGGCGACCGATCGTCTCGATCGCGTGGTCGAGCGTCCGAGCGCGCTGGACGGACCCGTAGGCGAGCTGCTGCGCGAGGGCGCGGTCGCGCTCGTCCAGCCCGGCCGACTCCGACCGCAGCGCGCGATCGGCGAAGGCACCGTCCTCGAACACGCGCCGCAGCACCGCGAACGCGGCGCGGCGGGCGGGGCTCACCTGAGACCGCGAAGCCACGCCGCATACTCCATCCGGCGGCCGCCCTCCGGCTGCACCTCGAGCGGCTCGAAGCCGCCGTCCTCGCCGACGCGCGCGCGCCAGACGGTCACCCGTCGCCCCTCGAGCTCCGTGCGCGCACCGATGTGAGGGCTCAGCGCGCGCACGACGCGGACGAGCTCCTCCGCGGGTCGCGCGAGATCGAGCAGGCGGTCGTCGGGGCCGATCTTCTCCGCGTACGTGGGCTCGCCCTCCTGCGGCCGGAAGACCGGGGCAGGGTCGGAGAGCACGAGGTCGAGCAGCCGCGTCGCAACCTCGGCCGCGCGCGCGTACACCGTTCCCGCGTCGTCGTCGGGGCCGATAGGGAACGCCTCCCGCGCGGCGATCGGGCCTGCGTCGAGCGCCTCGACCGTCTCGTGGATCGTCACGCCCGTCTCCGTGTCGCCGGCCATGATCGCCCGCTCGACGGGCGCTGCCCCGCGCCAGCGCGGCAAGAGCGACGGATGGACGTTGAGCCACGTCCGCTCGGAGAGGAGCGCCGGAGGGATCAGGAGTCCGTAGGCGCAGACGACGACGGTCGGAGCGCCGAGGTCGATCCCCGCGATCGGCCGCTCGGGCTGGAGGATTGCGATGCCGAGCCGCTCCGCCACGTCCTTTGCGGGCGGGACAGCCAGCCTGCGACCGCGGCCGGCAGGCGCGTCGGGCCGCGTCAGCAGCGCGGTGACCTCGTGCGTCGCCGCGAGCCGCCCGAGGACGTCGGCGCCGAACGGCGCGGTCGCGGCGACCGCGATCCGAGCCATGCCTAGGACAGGACGAGCCGGGGGCGGAGCTTGCCGAGCGCCTCGCGCCGCGCCTCGGCGTCGGTGCGGTCGAGCATGAGCTTCCCGTCGAGGTGGTCGACCTCGTGCTGCACCACCCGCGCCTGGTGGCCTTCGAGCTCGAGCGCGACCGGCGCGCCGCCGACGTCCTGCGCCTCGACCTTCACCTTCAGGGCCCGTTCGACGGGCACGCGCACCGACCCGAGCGACAGGCAGCCCTCCGCGTCGGACTCCGTGTCTTCCCCGAGCGGCGTCACGACCGGGTTCACGAGCATGCGGTCCTCGCCGTCGATCGTGCAGACGAAGAAGCGGCGGAGGATCCCGACCTGTGTCGCTGCCAGCCCGACGCCCTCCGCGTCGTGCATGAGGGCGATCATCCGCTCGCTCACCTTCTCGAGCTCGTCGTCGAATTCCTTGACCTCGTCGGCGCGCATCCGCAGCACGGGGTCGCCGTACTGGCGGATCTGCGAGAGCGCGATCTCCTTGCGGACGAGCCGCTCAGCCTCGGCCTGCGCCTGCTCGTCGGTCAGCTCCTCGAGCTCCTCGTCGTGCTCGTGGTCATGGTCGTGATCGTGATCGTGTGCCACGAGGCGAGTCTAGCCGCCGTCTGCAGCGATCACGGCCTGGGTCTGGAGCGTGCGGGTGACGAGCTTGCCCGTGTCGTCGGTGACGTCGACCTGGACGACGATCGTCCTCCGCCCCACGTGTACGGGCTCTGCGCGAGCCGTCACGGAGCCGGAGCGCACGGCCGCGAGGAAGTTCGTCTTCGCCTCGATCGTCGCCGTCGTCGCTCCCGGGGGAAGGTTGAGGAACGCGAGCGTCGCCGCCGCCGTGTCCGCGAGCGACATCAGGTACCCGCCGTGGAGCACGCCTCCCGCGGTGCAGCGCTCCGGCGACCAGGCGCCGCGCAGCACGATCGCCTCCGGCCCGCCCTCGATCGCCTCGAAGCCGAGCTCGGCCGCGAGCGGCATCGCGTCGCGAACCAGCCGGGTGAGGCTCTCGTCCACGTCGTACTCCTACAGCGACTGCGGGTCGACGTCCACCACGGCGGTCAGCCCGTCGCGGCGCATGGTGCGCGTCGCGGCCGCGAGCAGCGCGGATGCGTGACGGGCCACCGACCTGGGCTGCGTCGTCTTCGCGAGAAGCTGCGCGCGGTGGCGCCCGCGGAGCCGCAGCACGGGCGCGGGGCCGAGCAGGACGGCGTCGACGCCCTCGAGCCGCGCCCGTAGCTCGCGGAGCGCCGCGAGCGGCGCGCCCGGCTCGGGGCCGGAGACGAGGATCGAGACGAGGTGCCGGAACGGCGGGTAGCCGAGCACCTCGCGCCGCTCGAGCTCGCCGGCGAGGAACCCGGCGACGTCGTGGTTGACCGCGTGGCGGAGCGGCGTGGCGTCGGGCTGGAAGGTCTGGACGACGACGCGCCCCGGCGCGTCGCGGCCGCTGCGGCCCGCGAGCTGGGTGACGAGCTGGAACGTCCGCTCCTCGGCGCGGAAGTCCGGCAGCGAGAGGCCGGTGTCGGCGTCGACGACCGCGGCGAGCGCGACGCCGGGCACGTGATGGCCCTTCGCGACCATCTGCGTCCCGACGAGGACCGCCCGCTCGGCAGCGCGGAAGCGCTCGAGCACGTCGCGCACGGCACCCGGCCGGCTCGACACGTCCGCGTCGAGACGGAACCGCTCGAGCTCGGGAACGTGCTTCTCGAGCTCCGTCTCGAGGCGCTGCGTGCCCGCGCCGATCCGGGCGAGCTCGACCGAGCCGCATTCCGGGCATTCGCGCGGGACGGCCTCGACGCGCCCGCAGTGGTGGCAGTGGAGCGCCGCGTCCGTGTGCAGCGTCAGCGCGACGTCGCAGTTCACGCAACGGCGCGACACGCCGCACGCACGGCAGTGGATCGCAGGCGCGACACCGCGCCGGTTCAGGAGCAGGATTGCCCGCCCACCGCCGTCCACCAGTCCTCCGAGCGCGCCGAGGAGCGGCGCCGAGAGCGGATAGCCCGCCTGGCGCCGCAGGTCGACGAGCCGCACGGACGGCATCGGCGCGCCGATCCGCGCCGCCAGCGACAGGCGCGTAAGCCGCGCCCAGCTCTCGGGCCGCGGCGTCGCGGAGCCGTACACGGCAACTGCGCCCTCGAGGGCGGCCCGCTTGGCCGCGACCGTGCGCGCGTCGTACCGCGGGTCGGACTCCTGCTTGTAGGCGGTGTCGTGCTCCTCGTCGACGACGATCAGCCCGACGCCGCGCATCGGCGCGAACACCGCCGACCGCGCCCCGACGACGATCCTCGCCTCGCCCCGTGCGATCCGGTCGCGCTCGTCGCGCCGCTCGGCCTCGCCGAGCGAGGAGTGGAGGATTGCGACCTGGTCGCCGAACCGTCGGCGGAAGCGCCCGACGGTCTGCGGCGCGAGCGCGATCTCCGGCACGAGCACGATCGTCCCGAGCCCACGCTCGAGCGCCGCGGCGCAGGCCTGGAGATAGACCTCGGTCTTGCCGCTGCCGGTCGGCCCCTCGAGCAGAACATGCTCGCCGACGCCCTCGTCGAGCGCCGAGACGATCCGCTCGACCGCCTCGCGCTGCCCGTCGGTGAGCGCCTCGGGCTCGGCCTCGCCCCCGAGCGACTCTCGCTCCGCCGGCGACGGCCGTTCGCCCCGCGGATCGCGCCGCCGCGGGGCGACGAGCTCGAGCGCCCGCGCAGGCGTCGAGCCGTAGTAGTCCGCGACCCAGAGCGCGAGGTCGACGAGCGGCGCGGGCACCTCGTCGAGCAGCCGGCCGACGGCCGACGGCTCGATCCCGGGCGGCGCCTCGACGCCGACGTCGGTGACGACGCCGCGGGTGGAGCTGCGCCCGAGCCTGACAGCCACGACAGCGCCCTTCGCGAGGCCTTCGGGGACCTCGTAGGTGAAGGGTCGCGAGAGCGAGCGTGTGGACACGAGCGGGTAGACGGTGGCGAGCGGCATGCTCCGGCCAACGTACCCGGGTATCCGGCCGTCGCCCGCACGCCACGCCGCCGTGATCTCGCCGCACGGGCTCGGCCCGTCTCACGCGGGCCGCGTGGGACGCGGGCAAACCGGCGGGTAGACTCGGCGCAGATGGCAGGCCACGGGCATTCGATCGACGAGTACCTCGAGGTCATCTACTTCCTCGCCTTCCCGATCGGCGAGTACCGCCCCGCCGGGGAGAGCGCGATCGCGTCGCGGGTCGCGGAGATGCTCGGAGTCTCGCGCGCGTCTGCGGGCGAGATGCTGAGGCGGCTCGAGGCCGAGGGGCTG
>DASUZN010000270.1:0-15854 GCA_036376855.1 Gaiella sp.
CGAAACCATCAACATGAAGAGACGAATGGAAGAGATCCTCGCCCACCACAGCGAGCAGCCGCTCGAAAAGGTCTCGAAGGACATGGAGCGCGACTACTTCATGACCGCGCAAGAGGCGAAGGATTACGGCATTATCGACACCGTCGTCACGCATCGCTGACGGGCGAGAGCGGGGGAAAGCGGACATGGCGCGAGCATCGGACGGCAACGAGCAGCTTCTCTGCAGCTTCTGCGGGAAGAGCCAGCCCCAGGTCAAGAAGCTGATCGCCGGACCGGGCGTCTACATCTGCGACGAGTGCATCGACCTCTGCAACGAGATCATCGACGAGGAGCTCACCGCTCCTCCCTCGTTCGACATCGAGAACCTCCCCAAGCCGCGCGAGATCTACGGCGTGCTGGACGAGAACGTCGTCGGCCAGGAGGAGTCCAAGCGCACGCTCTCCGTAGCGGTCTACAACCACTACAAGCGCGTGCAGATGATGCAGGCCGACGACGCGGACATCGAGCTGCAGAAGTCCAACATCCTGCTGCTCGGGCCGACCGGCTGCGGCAAGACGCTGCTGGCCCAGACGCTGGCCCGCATCCTCAACGTGCCCTTCGCCATCGCCGACGCCACGGCGCTGACCGAGGCCGGCTACGTCGGCGAGGACGTCGAGAACATCCTCCTCAAGCTCATCCAGGCCGCCGACTACGACGTCAAGAAGGCCGAGACGGGGATCATCTACATCGACGAGGTCGACAAGATCGCGCGCAAGGCGGACAACCCGTCGATCACGCGCGACGTGTCCGGCGAGGGCGTCCAGCAGGCGCTGCTCAAGATTCTCGAGGGAACGGTGGCGTCGGTGCCCCCGCAGGGCGGGCGCAAGCACCCGCACCAGGAGTTCCTCACCATCGACACGACGAACGTCCTCTTCATCTGCGGTGGGGCGTTCGCGGGGCTCGACAAGATCATCGCGCGGCGGATCGGCAAGAACGCGGTCGGCTTCGGCGCCGAGGTGCGCTCGAAGCACGCCGAGGAATCGACCGACCTGCTCACCGAGGTGATGCCGGAAGATCTCATGAACTTCGGGTTGATCCCCGAGTTCATCGGCCGCCTGCCAGTGGTCTCGGCGGTCCACCAGCTCCGCCGCGACGACCTCGTCCGCATCCTCACCGAGCCGAAGAACGCGCTCGTCCGCCAGTACCAGCGCTTCTTCGGGTACGACACGATCGAGCTCGTCTTCACCGACGACGCGCTCTGGGAGATCGCCGACCGGGCTCTGGAGCGCGAGACCGGCGCCCGCGGCCTTCGCTCGATCATCGAGGGCGCGCTGCTCGACGTGATGTTCGAGCTGCCGTCTCGGCGTGACGTGACGAAATGCGTCATCACGCGCGAGACGATCTCGAAGGGGCTCAATCCGACGCTCGTCACGCACGGCGTGCCGGACGAGGATCTCGGAGCCGCGGCCGAGACGGCCTGACCCGCCGCGACGTGGCAGAGCGAACGCGGGCCATTTCGTGGTCCGATCCGGGCGAGTCGGTCGCCGCGGCGTCCGTGCTCCCCGGCCTCGAGCTGCTCCGGCGCATGATCGCGGGCGAGCTCGCGCTGCCGCCGATCGCCGCCCTGATGCGCGCGAGGCTGCTCGAGGCAGACCCCGGGCACGTCGTCTGGGAGGCGGTCCCCGGCGAGGAGCACTACAACCCGATCGGAACCGTGCACGCGGGGTTCTCGACGACCCTGCTCGACTCGGCGATGGGCACCGCGTTCATGTCCACGGCCGACGCGGGCACGCGCTGGACGACGCTCGAGCTGAAGGCGAACTTCACGCGCCCGATCACGGCCGAGACAGGCCCTGTTCGGTGCCTGGGGACGGTCGTCCACCCCGGCCGTACGGTCGTCACCACCGAGGCACGGCTCGAGGACGGCGACGGCCGGCTCCTGGCGCACGCGACGAGCACGATCCTCGTGCTCGGCTGATCGACGTGGCCGCGCCCGTAGCGTCCCTACACTCCCCCGCCATGGACCCGCTGTACGACCCGTCCGCCGTCGAGCGGCGCTGGCAGGAGACGTGGGAGCACGACGGTCTCTACGCGGCCGGCGCAGGACGCCGTCGCGACGAGTCGTTCGTGATCTGCGTGCCGCCGCCGAACGTGACGGGCGAGCTGCACATGGGGCACGCGCTCAACGGCTCGATCCAGGACGTGCTGATCCGCTGGCACCGCATGCGCGGCTTCGACACCCTCTGGCAGCCCGGCTACGACCACGCCGGCATCTCGACGCAGAACGTCGTCGAGAAGCAGCTCCTCGCCGAGGGGACGTCGCGGCAGGGGATCGGGCGCGACGCGTTCCTCGAGCGAACGTGGAGCTGGCTCGAGACGACCGGCCGGACGATCATGGGTCAGTACCGCCGCCTGGGTGCGTCGCTCGACTACTCGCGCGAGCGCTTCACGATGGACGACGGGTACGTCGAGGCGGTGATGACCTTCTTCGTCCGCCTCTGGGAGGCCGGCTGGATCTACCGCGCGAACCGGATCGTCAACTGGTGTCCGTACCACCAAACGGCGATCTCGGACCTCGAGGTGGAGCACGTCGAGATGGACGACACACTCTCGTTCGTGCGCTACCCGTTCGCCGACGACGCGGAGGGCGGGATCGCGGTGGCGACGGTGCGGCCCGCGACGATGCTCGCGGACGTCGCGGTCGCCGTGCACCCCGACGATCCTCGTTACCGCGACGCGATCGGCCGCGAGGTCGTCGTGCCCGTGGTCGAGCGGCGCGTGCCCGTGATCGCCGACGCACGCGTCGACCCGGAGTTCGGGACGGGCGCGGTGAAGGTAACGCCGGGACACGACCCGATGGACTTCGACATCGGTCGCGACCACGGTCTCGAGACGCTCACCGTGATCGGACTGGACGGGCGGATGATCGCCGACGGGTTCGAGGGCCTCGACCAGAAGGAGGCCGACGCCCGCGTGATCGCGTGGGCCGACGAGCGCGGGCTCGTCGAGAAGCGCGAGCCGTACCGCCACTCGGTCGGGACGTGCGAGCGCTGCCATTCGCGGATCGAGCCGCTCGTGTCGCCGCAGTGGTGGTGCGCGATGGAAGGCCTCGCCTCGCCTGCGCTGGAGGCGCTGCGCGATCGCGGCGTCCGCTTCCACCCCGAGAGCCAGCACCGCTTCGCGATCGAATCTCTCGAGCAGGCACCCGACTGGTGCGTCTCGCGCCAGCTCTGGTGGGGCCACCAGATCCCGATCTGGACGTGCTCCGACGGCCACCTGACCTGCACGTGGCCGCCGCCGGAGGCGTGCGCCGAATGCGAGTCGGGCGAGATCGAGCGCGACTCCGACGTGCTCGACACGTGGTTCTCCTCCGCGCTCTGGCCGTTCGCGACGCTCGGCTGGCCCCGCGAGACGCCGGAGCTCGAGCGCTACTACCGCGGCGACGTCAACTCGACCGCGCGCGAGATCATCCGGCTCTGGGAGAACCGGATGATCTTCTCGGGGCTCTTCCTGCTCGGCGAGATCCCGTTCACCGACGTGATCATCCACTCCACCGTGCTCGCGGCCGACGGGCGGCGCATGTCGAAGAGCCTCGGCACCGGCGTCGACCCGATGGAGCCGATCGAGGCGCACGGCGCAGACGCAACCCGTTACGGCCTCCTCAAGATCTCCTCGACCCAGGACGTGCGCTACGCGGTCGGCGCGATCGAAGAGGGCCGCAAGCTCGCGAACAAGCTCTGGAACGTCGCGCGGCTGATCCTCCAGCAGGCGGAGGGCGCCTCACCCGCGCGACGTCCCGCGTCGCTCGAGGAGCGATGGATTCTCGGCCGGCTCGAGACGGCCCGTGCAGCGGTCGAGGAGGCCTGGGCGCGCTTCGACTTCGCGGCCGCGACCGGGGTGCTCTACCACCTCACCTTCGACGACTTCTGCGACTGGTACGCCGAGGCGATCAAGCCGCGCCTCTACGACGGCGACGAGGACTGCCGCGCGACCGCGCTCGCCGCGCTCGAGACCCTGCTCTCGCTGCTCCACCCACTGATGCCGCACGTGACCGAGGAGATCTGGTCGCACCTGCCTGCGCGCGGCGCGCGCTTGATCGTCTCGCCCTGGCCGGAGCCGGATGCCGCAGACGCCGGAGCGGCCGACGCGCTCGAGCGGCTGAAGGAGGCGGCGCAGGTGTTCCGTCGAAGCGGCGTGCAGGTCGAGCTCGGCTCGGACGAGGAGCGCCGGATCTTCGCTGCCGTCGTGCGGCCCGAGCGGCGTCAGGCTGCGGGTGACGTCGACACGGAGCGCACGCGCCTCGCGAAGGAGATCGCGCGGGCCGAGGGGATGCTCGCCAACGAGCGGTTCGTGGCGAACGCGCCGGCCGACGTGGTCGAGGCCGAGCGCGCAAAGCTCGAGCGGTACCGGCGCGAGCTCGACCTCCTCGGCGAATAGGCGCATGACGCACGTCGCCTGGCTGGAGGCGCTCTCGCCGTGGCCCCGGGACGGCTTCGGGCTCGATCGGATGCGCGCGCTCCTGACCGCGCTCGGCGAGCCTCAGGCAGGGCTCCCCGCCGTGCACGTGGTCGGGACGAATGGCAAGTCGACGACGACCCGAACGGTCGAGGAGCTCCTGCGCGGGAGTCGGCTTCGCGTCGGCGCGTACCTCTCGCCCCACGTCAGGTCGTGGGCGGAGCGGATCCGCGTCGACGGGGAGGAGGCTGACCTGGAGGTCGCGCTCGCGGCCGTTCGGCCCGCCGCCGAGCGACTGGACGCGACCCAGTTCGAGGTGCTGACCGCGGCGGCCTTCGTCGCGTTCCACGACGCGGGCGTCGAAGCCGCGGCGATCGAGGCGGGGCTCGGCGGCCGCCACGACGCAACGAACGTGCTCGACGCGACCCGCGTCGTCGTACTTACGAACGTCTCGCTCGAGCACACGGACGTGCTCGGGTCGACCCGCGAGGCGATCGCCGCCGAGAAGCTCGCCGTGATCCACCCGGGCTGCGCCGTCGTGCTCGGCGAGCCGGAGTGGGAGCCGCTCGCCCGGGCGGCAGGCGCGGGCGAGGTAGTGGTCGAGACGGGCGGTTCCGCTGCGCTCGCGGTTGCGGCCGCGCGTGCGTTCCTCGGCAGGAGTGTCGACACATCCGCGGCGGCGGGCGTTGAGCTTCCCGGCCGGCTCGAGCGACGGCCGGGGGAGATCCGCGACGGCGCTCACAACCCCGATGGCGTCCGGTGGCTCGTCGAGCATCTGCCGGCGGACGACTACACGGTGATGGCGTCGATTCTCGCCGACAAGGACGTGGACGCGATGCTCGCGGCGCTCGCCGCCGTCGGGCGCCGATTCGTCGCGTCCCGCTCGTCGAACCAGCGGTCGCTCCCGGCGGAGGAGCTCGCCGGGCGCGCACGGGAGCGGTTCGAGGTCGTCGAGGCGCGCGACGACCCGCACGAAGCACTCGAGCTCGCGCATGCACTCGGCGAGCCGGTGCTCGTGACCGGCTCCCTCTACCTGCTCGCCGACCTCGAGGCGAGAACGTGAGAACGACCATGCGGGAGCGGTTCACGGTGCTCGTGTTCGCGCTCGCAGTCGTGGTCGCGATCGTAGGAATCGCGTTTGCGGTCGGGTATATCCTCGGCAAGCTCCTTCTCTGATGATGGTCGCCGCCGACAGCTTCTTCGACTCGAGCACGTGGGACGTGGGACGCAATCTCGCGCTCGTGCTCGCCGTCGTCTTCTGGGCGGCGACGGTGTACTGGGTCTACAAGGACGCGCGGCGGCGCATCGAGGATCCGTGGCTCGTCGGGATCGCGACCCTGCTCGGTGCGATCCCGCCGTTCATCGGCCCGTTGATCTACATGCTGTTCAGGCCGCCCGAGTACCTCGAGGACGTCCGCGAGCGCGAGCTCGAGATGGCCGCGATCGAAGAGCAGCTCGCCGAGCGCGACCTCCGCTGCCCGGTCTGCCGTGGGGCCGTCGACGCGTCGTTCCTCGTCTGCCCGGTGTGCACGACCCGCCTCAAGCAGGCCTGCGAGGAGTGCGGCTCGCCGCTCGAGCCGATCTGGCAGGTGTGCCCGTACTGCGCGACCCCGGTGCCGCCGGGCGTCGTCACCGGCGAGGACGTGCTCCAGCCGCTGCGCGTGCGACGCACCCGGCGCGGCGACTGAGTCGCGTTCGACTACATTTCGCCGCCGTGGCCGTGGAGACCACACTCGTGCTCGTCAAGCCGGACGGAGTCCGGCGAGGCCTCTGCGGCGAGATCGTCGCGCGCTTCGAGCGGCGTGGGTACGACCTTCGCGGTGCGCTCCTCCTCAAGATCCCGAAGCCGCTCGCGCGCGAGCATTACGCGGAGCATCGCGGCAAGCCGTTCTACGGCGACCTCGTCGACTTCATCACCTCCGGCCCGGTGCTCGCACTTGCCGTCCGTGGCGAGGACGCGATCGTCGGCATCCGCGGCTTGATGGGCGCGACCAACCCCGCTGACTCTGCGCCCGGCACGATCCGCGGCGACCTCGCGACGCTCCTCTCGGAGAACGTCGTGCACGGCTCCGACTCGCGCGCGAGCGCGAGGCGGGAGCTGAAGCTGTTCTTCCCCGACGGCCTGCTCTGAGGCCCGCCGTGTCCGGCATCTCGGACGACGCTCTCCGGAACCGCGAGGACTGGACGAAGTCGAACGCCGAGTACACGGATCGCCGCGCGAGTCACGCATGGTCGCGCGAGGAGATCACGTGGGGCGTCTTCGGCGTCCCGGAGGTGTCGCTCGGGACGCTCGGCGACGTGGACGGCCTCGACGTCGTCGAGCTCGGCTGCGGCACCGCGTACGTCTCGGCCTGGCTCGCGCGCCGCGGTGCCCGTCCGGTCGGGGTCGACGTCACGCCCGCGCAGCTCGCGACTGCGCGCCGCTGCCAGGAGGAGACCGGCCTCGTGTTCCCGCTCGTCGAGGCGAGTGCCGAGGACGTCCCGCTCGCGTCGGAGAGCTTCGACCTCGCCGTCTCCGAGTACGGGGCGAGCATCTGGTGCGACCCGCACCGCTGGCTGCCCGAGGCGTACCGGCTGCTCCGGCCGGGCGGACGCCTCTGGTTCCTCCGGAACTCGACGCTCTCGATCCTCTGCGCTCCCGACGAGGGACCTCCCGGCGAGACCTTGCTCCGGCCCCAGCGCGGGATTGGCCGGCTCGAGTGGCCCGGGGAGATCGGGGTGGAGTGGCAGCTGCCGCACGGCGAGCTCTTCCGCCTCCTCCGTCACACGGGCTTCGACGTGGTCGACCTCGTCGAGCTGTACCCGCCGGACGACGCCGGCGACCACGAGTACTACGACGCGTTCTCCGTGGAGTGGGCCCGGAAGTGGCCGGCGGAGGAGATTTGGGTCGCCGTCAAGCCGGCGTGAGGGCGCCACTCGTCCTCGCGTCCACCTCGCCCCAGCGCCGGGCGATCCTCGAGCAGCTCGCGATCCCGTTCGACGCCGTCGCACCGCGGTACGTCGAGCACGACTCGCCCGATGCCGACCCCGTCGCGCTCGTCCGCAACCACGCGCTCGGCAAGGCGCGCTCGGTCCACGAGGCAGGCGCAACGACCCTCGGTGTCGACACGACGGTGCACCTCGGCGCCCGCGTCTACGCGAAGCCGCGGGATGACGACGATGCCCGTGCGATGCTCCGCGAGCTCGCGGGCAGGACGCACGCGGTGCTCTCCGGCCTCTGCCTGATCACGCCCGCCGGCGAGGTGGTCGAGCACGCCGAGACGCTCGTCACGTTTCGTGCGCTCGACGACGCGGCCATCGACCGCTACGCGGCGAGCGGGGAGTGGGAGGGACGGGCCGGCGGGTATGCGATCCAGGGTCTCGGCGGCCGGCTCGTCGAGCGGATCGACGGCGACTACCTGAATGTCGTGGGTCTCCCCGGGGCGTTGTTGCTCGACGTGCTTGAGAGGTACGTTCCCGAGCTGCTCGGCCCGTAAGAGGCGCTCTCGACGTCCTCGGAAAGACGGCCGTCGCGGCCGGAGGGCGATTCATTCGCCCGGGAGGCCAGGCGAGCTCGCGCGTTGTCGCAATCGGAAGGAGGGAGCTCGTGGGGGAACCATGGGTTCCCCCACGTCGGAGCTACACTCATCGTCCCGTGAGTCTCTTTCGCTCGATGACCGGCTTCGGCGGCCGCGACATGGCCGTCGACCTCGGCACCGCCAACACGCTCGTCTACGTCCGCGGCCGCGGGATCGTGCTCTCCGAGCCGTCCGTCGTCGCGATCGACCAGCGGACGGGCGACGTGCACGCGGTCGGGGTCGAGGCGAAGCGCATGCTCGGCCGCACGCCGGGGTCGATCTCCGCGATCCGCCCGCTCAAGGATGGCGTGATCGCGGACTTCGACGTCACCGAGCAGATGCTCCGGCATTTCATCCAGAAGGTGCACCAGCACCGGTTCGCGCATCCGCGCGTCGTCGTCTGTGTCCCATCGGGCGTGACCGGCGTCGAGAAGCGCGCCGTCGAGGAGGCCACGCTCTCCGCGGGCGCGCGCCAGGCGTACCTGATCGAGGAGCCGATGGCCGCAGCGATCGGCGCCGGCCTCCCGGTGGCCGAGCCGACCGGCAACATGATCGTCGACATCGGCGGCGGCACCACCGAGGTCGCCGTCATCTCGCTCGGCGGGATCGTCGTCTCGCAGTCGCTCCGCGTCGGCGGCGACGAGATGGACGAGGCGATCGTCAACCACATCAAGAAGGACTACAAGCTGCTCGTCGGCCAGCAGACCGCCGAGGAGATCAAGCTCGAGGTCGGCTCCGCGCATCCGATGGCCGAGGAGGTGCAGGCGGAGGTTCGCGGGCGCGACATGCTCACCGGCCTGCCGAAGACGGTGATCATCACGTCAGAGGAGATCCGGCGCGCGCTCGACGAGCCGGTCTCGCAGATCGTTGACGCGATCAAGTCGACGCTCGACAAGACGCCCCCCGAGCTCGCCGCGGACATCATGGACCGCGGCATCGTGCTCGCCGGCGGCGGCGCGCTGCTCCAAGGCCTCGATCAGCGCCTCCGCCACGAGACGCAGATGCCCGTCCACCTCGCGGAGAGCCCGCTCACCTGCGTGGCGGTCGGCTCCGGCCGCAGCCTCGAGGAGTTCGAGGCGATCCACCGCTCGAACCGAGCCTCGCGCGCCAGACGGAACGGGTCGCGGCGGTACAGCTAAGGCGGCCTCGCCCGCGCCCTGCGGGTCGTTGCACGCTGCCCACCCCGATGGCAAAGAGGCAGTGCGACCGCGACAGCGGGCGCCTTCAGGGGTGTGCCCCGTCCTGAGGGCGGGGATCGAGCCGGAGGATTCGGCTCCTGCCGGATCCTCCTTGGCGGGCGGTACAGTTCTCCAGTGCCCCGGAACCGCACCGCACGGACGGCGGTGCTGGGCGTGAGCGTCCGGCGACCCGCGGAAGGCAAGTCCTCGACCCGAACCACCGCCGCCATGAGGCGGCGGCTCGTCGTGGGCGGCCTCGTCCTGCTCTCGCTCGTGCTCATCACCGTCTCCTTCCGCGAGAACGGCAGCGGGCCGCTCGCGAGCGCGCAGAACGGGGCGGCGGCGGTGCTGCGGCCGTTCCAGGTCGCCGCCGACCGCGTCGCGGAGCCGTTCCGCGACGCGTACGGCTGGTCGACGAGCCTGCTCGACGCGCGCTCGGACGCCGCGCGGCTCGAGAAGGAGAACGAGCTTCTGCGCCAGCAGGTCGCGGAGCGCCGGCTCGCGCAGCGGGAGAACGTCACGTTGCGCAAGCTGCTCGCCTATCGCAACGGCCCTCGCTTCCCCGACGGCTACTCGGGGCTCGCCGCCGCCGTCATCTCGCGGCCGGCGGGCGCGTACGCGCAGGCGATCGTGATCGCGGCGGGGAGCAGCGACGGCGTCCGCGCGGACGACCCGGTCGTCACGCAGGACGGGCTCGTCGGGCGGGTCAGTCGCGTCAGCTCCCGCACGGCGCGCGTCACGCTGCTCACGGACGATGCGAGCGCGGCCTCCGCCCTCGATGTCGAGACCCAGGCGTTCGGCATCGTCCGCTCCGGTGACGGCGCGCGCGCGCCGCTCCGTCTCGACCGCGTGCCGAAGGAGGCGCGCGTGGCGGTGGACGACACGATCGTCACGTCGGGCTGGAGCTCGCCGCGTCTCTCGTCGCTCTACCCGCGCGGGATCCGGATCGGCCGTGTCACGAGCGTCGGCCGCACCGACACCGACCTCTACACCCAGGTGCAGGTCACCCCGTTCGCGGACCTGAGCGCGCTCGAGGCGGTGCTGGTGCTGATCCCGGTCGACCGCAAGGAGCTCGCGAGGTGAGCGCCGCGTTGCGGATCGCTCCACTCGTCTTCGTCGCCGCGATCGTGCAGGTGACCGTGCTCGGGGGCGCGCGCGTGCTCTGGGCCGAGCCTGACCTGCTGCTCGTCACGATCGTCTGCGTCGCGCTCGCCGCGGGCTCGATCCCAGGGGCGGCCGCAGGGTTCGCCGGCGGGCTCCTCGTCGACGTGATGACGCTCGGCACGCTCGGGATCATGTCGATCGTGCTCACGCTCGCCGGCTACTGGGCCGGGCGCTACGGCGAGACGACCGGCCGCGGCCGGCGCTACGCCGCGCCGCTCGCCGCGTTCGCCATCTCGATCCTCGCCGGCCTGGGTGCTGTCGCGCTCCACTTCCTTCTCGGCGAGCCGGTGGCCGCGCGTGACGCGCTCGTCACCGCCGTGCCCAGCGCGATCCTCGCGGCGCTGCTCGCCCTCGGCGTCTCCCGCATCACCGGCGCGCTCCTCGAGCCACCTCGTGGCCTCGAGCGCCCGCGTCAGGTGGAGCTCGTGTGAGCACGCATACGCCGTACGGCGAGCCGCGCGCGCCGTCGAGCAGGTTCCTCCCGCCCGACCCCGGGGTCGAGGCGCCCTACCGGCTCACGCCCGGGCTCGCCTTCCGCGTGGGCATCCTCGGCATCGTCGCGCTCGCGGTGTTCGCGGTGCTGTTCTTCCGGCTCTGGTCGCTCCAGGTTCTCTCCGGCGACACGTACCTGGCGGCGGCGCAGGGGAACCAGCTGCGGACGATCCGGCTCGAGGCTCCGCGCGGGACGATCCTCGACCGCAACGGCAAGGTGATCGTCGACAACGTCGCCGGCACCGCGGTGAAGCTCTGGGTCGGTGACCTCCCGGCGAACCGTCGCTACGCGGTCATCAAGCACCTCGCCGAGGTCCTCCGGGTGCCGCCGCTCCGGCTCGCGAAGGAGGTCGACGAGCGCATCGCCGACCCGCTCAACCCGATCACGGTGAAGACGGCGGTGGGGGAGGACCAGGTCGCCTACCTGTACGAGCATGCCTCCGAGTTTCCCGGCGTCCAGATCCAGCAGACGTATCTTCGCCACTACCCGTACCAGTCGCTCGCGGCCCAGGTGCTCGGCTACGTGGGCGAGGTGTCGCAGGGCGAGCTCGACCACAAGCCCAACGTCTACAAGCCGGGCGACAAGGTGGGGAAGACCGGGGTCGAGTCTCGCGACGACGAGTACCTGCGCGGTGACGCCGGCCAGGCCGAGATCCGCGTCGACTCCATGGGGCGCCCGCAGGGCCCGCTCCAGCTGCGGCGCGAGGCGCGGCCGGGCAAGGCGGTGCGGCTGACGATCGACGTCGGGCTCCAGCGCGCGGCGGAGCAGGCTCTCCGGTACGGGATCTCCACGGCACGGGCGAACGAGTCGTACTGGGCCGACGGCGGCGCGATCGTCGCGCTCGACCCGAACGACGGGGCGGTGCTCGCGATGGCCTCGAGCCCGACGTACAAGCCGTCCGTCTACGTCGGCCGGGTCGACCCGAAGAAGATCGAGCCGCTCGTGAACGACAAGGTCGCGAAGGAGAAGAACTACCCGGGGATCAACCGCGTCACGAGCGGCGTCTACCCACCCGGGTCGATCTGGAAGCCGGTCACCGCGATCGCGGCGATGCAGGAGCACATCCTCCAGCCGTACCAGGCGCTCCAGTGCACGCCTACGGCGACGTACGGGCTCGACAAGCACGAGTTCCGCACCTGGGATCCGTACGTCAACCAGCCGATGACGCTGGTCGAGGCGCTCGCACGGTCGTGCGACACCTACTTCTACCAACTGGCGTACCAGTTCTATCTCGAGGGCGACCGCGGCCGGAGCCGGATGCAGCAGTGGGCGAGGAAGTTCGGCTTCGGCGTGCCGACGGGGTTCGACCTCGGCGGCGAGCAGACAGGGCTCGTGCCGACGCCCGCCTGGCGGAAGAAGGCGTTCAAGAGCGACTGGGACCGGGCGTGGAACCCGGGGAACTCGATCCAGCTCTCGATCGGCCAGCAGGACGTCCAGGTGACGCCGCTCCAGATGGCGCGCTTCTACGCGATGATCGCGAACGGCGGCAAGCTCGTGACGCCGTACGTCGTCTCGCAGGTCGAGACCGCCGCACCGAACGGGCAGTCGCCCGTCGTCGAGCGGCGCTTCGCCCCCGACCCGCCCAAGCCGGTCGGTGTCGACCCCGCCGCGCTGCAGGTCGTCCGCGAGGGACTCTACTCGGCGACGCACTCGACGTTCGGGACGTCGTCCGGTGTGTTCTCGAGCTTCCCGATCCCGATCGCCGGCAAGACCGGAACGGCGGAGAAGGTCGTCCAGCTGCCCGGCTACCCGGCGGGGCACACCGAGGATCAGTCCTGGTGGTGCGGCTACGGGCCCGCGCTGACCGAGGCGCCGCGCATCGTCGTCTGCGCCGTGATCGAGAACGGCGGCCACGGGTCGACCGCCGCAGCACCGGCCGCGCTACGGGTGTTCGAGAAGTTCTTCGGCGCGAAGGCCCAGAGCCAGACCCTGGTGAGCACCGACTGATGATCGTCGACGCCGGACGCCAGCGGATCCCGCTCCGCCGTGACGCGGTCGATCTGGCCGCGCTCGTGCGCCGCCTCGACCTCGTGCTGCTCCTCGCCGCGGCCGCGCTCGTCGGTTACGGGCTGTGGGCCGTCGCCGGCATCACCCGCTTCGACGTGCCCGGCGATCCCGGCTACTACGTGACGCGCCAGGCGATCGCGGCGGCGCTCGGCGGCGTCGGGCTCGTCGTCGCGATCGCGATCCCGCCGAGCCTCTACCGGCGCCACTGGCGCGTCGTCTACGGGCTCGCGATCGGGCTCATGGTGTTCGTCTTCGGCTTCGCCGAGGCCGTGCGCGGGTCGAAGCGCTGGATCGACGTCGGCCCGCTCCAGTTCCAGCCTTCCGAGTTCGGGAAGGTGCTCTTCGTCCTCGCGATCGCCGGCTTCCTCGTCGAGCGGCAGCGCGACCTCGGCCGGCTGCGGACGGTCGCGGTGGCGCTCGCGCTCGGCGCCGCCCCGATGCTCCTGGTCTTCATGCAGCCCGATCTCGGCACCGCGCTCGTCTACGCCGCCGCGTTCTCCGCGGTGCTCTTCGTCGCTGGCGTCCGCTGGCTCCACCTCGCGCTGCTCGGGACGCTCGCCGCCACGCTCGTCCTCGGCGTCCTGTGGTTCCTCCCGGCATCGGGCATCGAGGTGCTGAAGCCGTACCAGACCGCGCGCCTGACCGGTTTCGCCAACCCGGATGCCGACCCCAGCGGCCTGACGTACAACGTCACGCAGTCGATCACCGCCGTCGGGTCGGGCGGGATCGACGGCCGCGGCGTGAACGAGGCAAGTCAGACGCGCTTCGACTACCTCCCCGAGCACGCGACCGACTTCGTCTTCGCGTCGTTCGCCGAGCAGCGCGGGTTCTTCGGGACGGCGATCCTGCTGCTCCTCTACCTGCTCGTCGTCTGGCGGGGCCTGCGGGTGGTGACGGTGGCCGGCGACCTGTTCGGCGCCGTCGTCGCGGGCGGCCTTGTCTTCGGCTTCCTCTTCCAGGTGTTCGTCAACGTCGGCATGACGATGGGCATCGCGCCCGTCACCGGCATTCCACTCCCGTTCGTCACCGTCGGCGGCTCGTCGATGGTCGCGAACCTCGTCGCGATCGGCGTCCTGCAGGGGATCCACGCGCGCGGCAGGACAGGCGAGCTGCGGTGAACGTGCTCGGGATCGGGCCGCGGGACGTGGTCTCGCTGGCCCGGCACAGCCGCCGCACGCTGTCGCAGAAGGGGCCGATCCTCGTCACGGGCGTCCTCGCCGAGCAGCTCGCGTCGGAGCTCCGCGCGGGCGGCGACGCCTCCCTCGTGCGGACGCACGGCGATCCGGCCGAGGCGGCCGCGGTCGTCTGCGTCGTCGGGGAGGCCGCGACGCCGGCCGACGAAGCCGTGCTCCGCGCCGCGACACGCGCCCTCGTTCCCGTGATCGGCGTTCGCACCGGCTCCTCGGGGGCGCCGATCCCGTACGTCCTCGCCACGGACGTCGTCGACGTCCCGCCCGGGCAGGGGTTCCCGGTCGCGGAGATCGCCGGCACGCTGGCCGCTGCGCTCGGCACGGACGGCGCTTCGCTCGCCGGTGCGCTTCCCGTCCTCCGGGACGCGGTGCAGGCGCGCCGAGTCACCGACGGGGTGCTCGCCGCAGGCACGCTCGCGCTCCGCCGCGGCGGGCCGCGGCTCCCGCTCCTCACGCTGTCCCAGGCACGGATGCTCTCCGACGTCGCGGCGACGAGCACCGGCCCCACGCCGGAGACGCCGCGGGCGACCGCCGAGGCCGTCGCGCCGCCGCTCGTCGCCGCGCTCGCGACCGGCGTTCTCGCCCGTGCCCTCGTGCGCCGGCTCCCCGTGCGCAACCGGCTGCTCGACGGTGCCGTCGCCGCGGCGGCCACGTACGCGCTCGCGTCGGTCTTCGGGCGCATCGCGCGCCGCTGACCCGGCTCCGTCCGGTCCTGGACCTAGGATCGCACCCGTTCACGGTCCTATCGACGCGGAGGTCGACGGTGCCCGATACGGAGCTCGCAGAGGAACTGCTGCAGATCGAGGAGGCGGACGCCTGGTTCGAGTACCTCGAGTCGACCCGTGGGCAAGGGGAGACCCGCTACCAGGAGCTGGAGTCCTGGGCGTGGGCACGGCTCACCCAGCGCCTGCGGGCGGTGCGTGCGCGGCGCGCGCGCCTGCGTCCGGCCGCGGCCTGAGCAAGGCGGCCGGTGGGCCGCCAGGGTCGCTGATAGCCTTGCGTCAGGCTCATGGCCACTGATTTCGCCATCCGACGCTGCGCGAAGCGCTCCGCTCCTGCGGTCGTGCGCCCGCGCGCGCTAACACGAGGAGACACGAGGATTGCCTTGGTTCCGGTTTCGACGACGCAAGGACGACCCAGCGGCAGAGGCCGCCACGACGGCGGAGGAGGCGCAGGCAGCGCCTGAGGCGCTCGCCGCCGACGAGAACGACGAGGCCGACGAGGCCGAGGACACGACCGCGACCGACGGTGCGGCGGCGCGCAAGCGCCGGCGCCGCGGAAGCCGCGGCGGCAAGGGGCGCCGCAAGCCCGGCGCACCCGGAGACGCAACGGACGACGGTGCGGCCGCATCCGAGGAGGCGCCGAAGCAACAGCAGAAGGCACCCTCCTCCGAGAAGGGCTCGCGCAGCCGTTCGAGCCAGCGTTCCGGGAACCGCGAGCGGCGCCGGCAGGTGCCGCGTCGCGCACCCCTTCCCGATGCGAAGCGCGAGCTCCTGATCTCGGTCGACGTCGGTGAGCAGCGCGTCGCGCTGCTCGAGGACGACCGCGTCGCAGAGGTCTACCTCGAGCGCCCCGAGCGGCGCTCGATCGCGGGGAACATCTACGTCGGCAGGGTCGACAACGTGCTGCCCGGCATGGAGGCCGCGTTCGTCGAGATCGGCCTCGAGAAGAACGGCTTCCTCTATGTCGACGAGATCGTCGTGCCCGAGCTCGAGGGCAAGCGGCACGGGAAGAAGATCACCGACCTGATCCAGCGCGGGCAGCAGATCCTCGTGCAGGCGGTCAAGGACCCGATGAAGACGAAGGGCGCGCGGCTCACGACGGAGATCTC
>DASUZN010000271.1:0-4830 GCA_036376855.1 Gaiella sp.
ACCTTCCTGCTCGCGCTGTCCGAGGGCGCGAGCTGGGGATGGACGTCCGCCGCGACGCTTGGGCTGTTCGCGTTCTCGGCCGTCTGCGCCGTGCTCTGGGTGGTGCTCGAGCTCAACGTCGACGAGCCGCTGATCGACATCCGTGTGCTCTCGGAGCGACCCGTGCTGCTGACGAACATCACAGCGCTCATCTCCGGCTTCGCGATGTTCGGGTCGTTCATCCTCGTGCCCCGGTTCGTCGAGGCGCCGGGCGGCCTTCCCGACGCGATCGGCGACCGGCTCGGCTACGGCTTCGGGGCAACGGCGACGATGACCGGCCTCTACCTGCTGCCCGGCTCGCTCCTCATGCTCGGCGCCGGGCCCGCGGCAGGGCTCCTCGGACGCCGGTTCGGGTCGAAGTGGCCGCTCGCGCTCGGGATGGCGCTGATCGCCATGTCCACCTTCGGGCTCGCCGCGCTCCACGCCGCGCCGTGGGAGATCGTCATCTCGATGGCCGGGCTCAGCGTCGGCGTGGGCTTTGCGTTCGCCGCGATGGCGGCGTTGATCACCGAGGCTGTCGATCCGACCGAGACGGGCATCGCCACCGGCATCAACACCGTGATGCGCACGATCGGCGCCGTGGTCGGGGCCCAGGTCGGCGCCGCGATCCTGACCGCGACGACGCTCCCGGGCACGGCTGTCCCCACGGAGGGCGCGTACGTCGGGGCGTTCCTGCTCTCGGCGGTGGCCGCCGCCTGCGCCGGGGTGATCGCGGTCTTCGTCACGCCGCCGCGGCGATGGCGGCGCGCAAAGCTGGCGGTCGAGGCTGCGTGACCGTGGCGACCTCCGACGCGCGGCTCGTTGCCGAGGCGGTCGAGGGCCTCGTAGCCGCCCTCGTGCATCAGCGCCGCCCCGCACGCGACCCGGAGCCGGGCGAGCTCTCGACCTTCCAGTCGCTCGCGCTCGCCTCGATCGTCGACCTGGGCGCGCTGCGCCTCGGCTCCCTCGCTGACGCGCTCGGCACGACCGACGCGACCGCGTCGCGCACCGTCGACGTCCTCGAGCTGCACGGCTTTGCGACGCGACGGCCGGACACCGGCGACGGTCGAGGTGTGCTCGTCGAGCCGACGTCTGCCGGCCGGGACGAGGTCCGGCGGGGGCGGCGGCGCCTGACGCGCCTCGCCGAGCGCGCGCTTCGCGACCTCGGCCCGGACGAGGCGAGCCGCGTCACCGCGGCGCTGGTCGAGCTACGCGTCCTGCTCGACCGACGCTGACCGGCGTCAGCCGATCGTCCAGGTGTCGGCCCCGTGGAGGAGGGCCGCAAGGTCGCCTTCGCCCTTCTGCTCCACGCTCGCCTGCACCTGCTCGTGCACGAGGTCCTCGTACACGGGCCGCGCGACCGACCGGAACACGCCGAGCGGAACGGCGTTGGCGGTCTCCCAGGTGAGCCGCGCGAGCGCGAACGCGAGCCCCGGGTCGTCGCGCAGCGGATCGTGGCGGAGAAGCCCGCCGGCCGACGCGTCGACGATCTCGAGTGTCCCGTCGGGCCGCATGCGCACGCCCTTCTCTCCCCAGCGAACCTCGTCTCCCGCCTTCAGGTAGAGGCGGTTCTCCTTGTGGTCGCGGACGACGTCGAAGGCGCCGTCGTTGTAGATGTTGCAGTTCTGGAGGATCTCGACGAAGGCCGCGCCGCGGTGGGCGGCGGCGGCCCGCAGCACCTCGGCGGTGCCCTGCTTGTCCGTGTCGATCGCGCGCGCGACGAAGGTCGCCTCGGCGCCGATCGCGACCGAGAGCGGATTGAAGGGCTGGTCGACCGAGCCGAACGGCGTCGACTTCGTCACCTTGCCGAGCTCGGACGTGGGCGAGTACTGGCCCTTGGTGAGCCCGTAGATCCGGTTGTTGAAGAGGACGATCGTGATGTCGACGTTGCGGCGGAGCGCGTGGATCAGGTGGTTGCCGCCGATCGAGAGCGCGTCGCCGTCGCCGGTCACGACCCAGACCGACAGGTCGCGCCGCGACGTGGCCAGGCCGGTCGCGATCGCGGGCGCGCGCCCGTGGATCGAGTGCATCCCGAACGTCTCGACGTAGTACGGGAAGCGCGCCGCGCAGCCGATCCCGGAGACGAAGACGAGGTTCTCGCGCGGGATGCCGAGCTCCGGGAGGAACGACTGGACGCCCGCGAGAATCGCGTAGTCGCCGCAACCGGGGCACCAGCGCACCTCCTGGTCGGACTTGAAGTCCTTCGCCGTGAGCTGCACGAGGCCGTTGCCGCCGGTCATCGCTCGTTCCCTCTCTTGTAGTTGCCCGTCGCGCGGGCGAGGAGCAGCTGTCTCGCGTGCTCGTCGGCCGCGGTCGTGAGACCCCGCGCGAGACGCTCTGCCGGCGCGCCCGCGATCGCCGCGACCGTGCGGCCCTCGCGCGTCACGAGCACGCGCTCGTCTTTCGTCACGATGGCGGTGAAGTCGCTCACGCCGAGGCCGCCATGGTCGTGATCGCGTCCTCGAGCTCGCGCGCAGCGAGCGGACGGCCCCGCACCTTCGTGTACGAGACCGCGTCGACGAGGAACTCGGCGCGGAGCAGCATCGCGAGCTGGCCGAGGTTCATCTCCGGGATGAGGATCTTCTCGTAGCTGCGGAGCACGTCGCCGGTGTTGCGCGGCAACGGGTTCAGGTACTGCAGGTGCGCCTGCGCGACGCGGACGCCCTGGCGCCGCGCACGTCGCACGCCGGCGGTGATCGGGCCGTACGTCGAGCCCCAGCCGATCACGAGCAGGCCTGCGTCTCCGTCGGGATCGTCCACGGCGAGCTCGGGGATGTCGGCCGCGATGCCCGCGACCTTCTGGGCGCGCAGCCGGACCATCGCGTCGTGATTGTCGGGGTCGTAGGAGATCGCGCCCGTGACGTCAGCCTTCTCGAGCCCGCCGATCCGATGCTCGAGGCCCGCGGTACCGGGGATCGCCCACGGCCGCGCGAGCGTCTCGGGATCGCGGCGGTAGGGCTCGAACGGCTCGCCGTTCGCCTCGGCGAAGCTCGTCGAGATGTCCGGCAGGTCGGCGACGTCCGGGATGAGCCACGGCTCGGAGCCGTTTGCCAGGTAGGCGTCGGAGAGAAGGTACACCGGGGTGCGGTACTTGAGCGCGATGCGCGCGGCCTCGATCGCCGCGTCGAAGCACTGCGAGGGGGTCGAGGCGGCGACGACCGGGACGGGGCTCTCGCCGTTGCGGCCGAAGAGCACCATCAGCAGGTCCGCCTGCTCGGGCTTCGTCGGCATGCCCGTCGAGGGGCCTGCGCGCTGGATGTCGAGGATCAGGAGCGGGAGCTCGAGCGCGATTGCCAGCCCGACGGTCTCGGCCTTGAGGACGACGCCCGGCCCGGCCGACGCCGTGACGCCGAGTGCGCCGCCGAACGAGGCGCCCACCGCGGCGCCCACTGCGGCGATCTCGTCCTCGGCCTGGAAGGTGACGACGCCGAACTCCTTTCTGCCCGCCAGCTCCTCGAGGATCGAGGACGCCGGCGTGATCGGGTAGGCGCCCAGGAAGAGCGGCAGCTTCGCGAGCTTCGCAGCGGCGATCAGCCCGTAGGAGATCGCGGTGTTACCCGTGATCTGGCGGTAGGTGCCCGGCGCCAGCGGAGCCGGTGCGATCTCGTAGGAGACCGCGAAGTCCTCCGACGTCTCGCCGTAGTTCCACCCGGCACGGAATGCGCGGGTGTTCGCCTCGACGATCTCGGGCCGCTTGGCGAACTTCTTCGAGATGAAGTCGATGGTCCCGTCGGTCGGCCGATGGTAGAGCCACGACATCAGGCCGAGCGCGAAGAAGTTCTTCGAGCGCTCCGCCTCGCGCGACGTCACACCCTCGATGCCCTTGAGGGCGCCGACCGTCATCGACGTGAGGGCGACCTCGTGGAGGTGGTAGTCGCCGAGCGAGCCGTCGTCGAGCGGGTTCGCCGGGTAGCCGGCCTTCTGCAATGTGCGGTCGTTGAACGAGTCGGTGTCGACGATGATCGTCGCGCCCTTCGGCACATCGCGGAGGTTCGCCCGGAGCGCCGCCGGGTTCATCGCGACGAGCACGTCCGGCCGGTCGCCGGCGGTGAGGATGTCGTGGTCGGCGAAGTGCACCTGGAACCCCGAGACGCCCGGCAGCGAGCCGGCCGGCGCGCGGATCTCGGCGGGAAAGTCGGGGAACGTCGCGAGGTCGTTCCCGAGCATCGCGGTCTCGCTCGTGAACCGATCGCCGGTGAGCTGCATGCCGTCACCCGAGTCACCCGCGAAGCGGATGATCACGGCCTCGAGGTGCTCGACCTTCTTGGTGCTCACCTCGGTCAGGTTAGCGGGAGGCTCAGAGCGCGGGGTCGGCGGACTGCGGTGTCAGACACCGCTTTCTGTCAAGGCGAGAGCGCACCGACTTCGTGCCGATCCCTCCACAGGCCGTCGTGGCGCATGCTTCGCGGCGTCCGCCGTCGGTTGTCCACAGCAGGTGATCCCGTTCGGACGAGTCACAACCGGCCGTCTTGACAGAACGCCGTGTCTGACACGGACATCCGCCTCACGGCGAGCGTCGCACGAGGCGGATGCCCCACGCGGCGCCGGAGTCGAACAGCGCATCCGCGTCGACCTCGTCGGCCCAGCCGAGGAAGTGGCGCTCCGGATCGTCCGGTGTCGAGCCCTCGACCGCGAGACGCGCCGCCGCCGGGCCGACCTCGCCGCCCGCCGCGAGCTCGTCCCGCCGGCGCTCGGCCTCCTCGGCCGCGGGACCCTCCGCGTACCCCTTCCCCATAGGAGGGAGTCTAGGGCGTGAGGAGCGAGGCGGCTGCCCGCCGGAACGCGTCGAAGCTCGGCTTGCGCTTGCCGTCG
>DASUZN010000272.1:0-4045 GCA_036376855.1 Gaiella sp.
GTGCTCGATCCGGTTCGAGAAGTAGAGGTCGCTCGGGACGACTTTCACGTCCAGCTCGAGCCCGGTCCGTTCTTCGAACTCGCCCGCGTGCCGCTCGACGCTCGCGACGTACGCGTCCGTATCCGGGCCGAGGAACCGAACGCGCGTCATCTAGTCCAGCCTGAAGATCTCCTCGAGGCCGGGCGCCCCGCCGTCGGGCACGCGCGCCTCGAGCAGCTCCGCCATCGCGTCCTGCCACCGAGCCGACACGTCCTGCTGCGCCATGAAGCGTGACGCGGCCTCGAGGTCGTCGGATTCGAAGTACCCGAACATCTGCGTGCCGTTGCGGAAGATCGTGTAGTTACGGATGCCCGCCTGACGGAGCGCGTCGAGCATCTCCGGCCAGACCTTTCGATGCGCAGCGACGTACTCGTCGAGGCGCTCGGGGCGCACGTCGAGAACGAACGCGCTGCGCTGGGTCATGCGATCTCCCTGGTCGGTGCGTTCACGTCAGCTGCTCTCGTACGCGCTCGCGACGGACGATGTGCCCCGCTCCCGGGCCCGCGTGGCTGCGTAGCCGCCGTTCCGGAACGCTGCGACGGGATCTACGTCGACACCGGCGTCGGCGCGAAGGCGGGCGACGATCGGCCGGACGTCCTTCTCGAATGCGTCGAGCAGGATGCGGTGCGCGCCGAGCACGTCACCCTCGGCCTGCGCCGCGGCGAGCCTGTCCTCGTCGACCAGCAGGGCCTTCGCGTACGCGGTCTCGATGTTCATGACGGACTGGAGCATCGCGTCGATCTTCCCCTCGACGTTGTGCGACTGATCGATCATGAACGCAACCCTCTCGGTGGCGTCCGCCCGCGCGATCTCGCGCATGATCCGGAAGAGCTCGAACGGGTCGGTCGAGCCGACGATCAGGTCGTCGTCGGCGTACTTCCGGTTGTTGAAGTGGAAGCCGCCGAGTAGCTCCTCGGACAGGAGCAGCGCGACGATCTGCTCGACGTTCGTCCCGAGCGGATGGTGGCCGGTGTCGACGAGCACCTTGGCGCGGGGGCCGAGACGCCGGCAGACGAGCGCCGCTGTCCCCCAGTCCGGGAGGTCCGTGCTGTAGAAGCCGGGCTCGAAGAACTTGTACTCGACGAGAAGCGTCAGATCGTCGGACAGCTCGGCGTAGAGCCGCTCGAGGCCCTCGACCAGCCGTGCGAATCTCGCCCCGAGGTCGTCCTGGCCGGCGTAGTTGGTCCCGTCAGCGAGCCAGAGGCTGATCGTGCTCGAGCCGACGGTCCGCGCGATCTCGACGCACGCGCGGCAGTGCTCCAACGCATGGGCGCGCACACCCGGGTCCGGGTTGCAGAGGCTGCCCAGCCGGTACTCGTCCGACCCGAACAGGTTCGGATTGATGGCCCCCAGCCTGACGCCCTCCGCTTCGGCGTACTGCCGCAACGCGGCGTAGTCCTCGACCGCGTCCCAGGGGATATGCAGCGCGACCGACGGGCAGCAGCCGGTCAGCCGGTGGACAAGTCCCGCGTCGGCGATGCGCTCGTGCACCGTCCGCGCAGCGCCCGGCCACGGGTAGACGTGGAACCGCGTGCCGGAGTTCCCGTACCCCCACGAGGGCGTCTCGATCTGGAGCGCGGCGAGCCTCGCGAGGATCTCGTGGTCGTCCATGGCGCGAGTCTGCCTGATCTCTTCCGGGATTACGAGTCGGCTTTCGATATTACGAACTTCGAAAGCCAGTCACAGGTATTGACTTCCACAAGTGCGCGTCGTACTGTCGCTGGATCGGCGCCGCAGTCGATCTGACGAACCTCTCGCAGCCGGAGCGCATGCAGCATGTGCTGCGCTTGCTCGAGACACGGGATTACGTTCAGGTTGCGGAACTTTCGCAAGCGTTTGCCGTCTCGGAGGTCACGGTTCGGAGCGATCTCGGGCAGCTCGCGCGGCAGGGCCTTGTCGCGCGGATCCGCGGCGGCGCGCGGGCGCTCCAGCACGGTCAGTCGGAGGTCGGCTTCGATCTGCGGATGCGCCTCGAGGTCGATGCGAAGCGAGCGATCGCGCGCGCGGCGGCCGAGATGGTCAACGAGGGCGAAGCGGTCGCCCTGGACGCGAGCACCACCGCCTACTACCTCGCGCTCGAGCTCTGCTCCAAGAGGGAGCTCGTCGTGGTCACGAACGGCCTGCTCGTCGCGACGGCGCTCGCGGACGCCCCCGGGATCACGGTGCTCCTGACCGGAGGCGTCCTGCGCCTGTCGGCGATGTCGCTTGTCGGCGACCTGGGCACCGACGTCCTCCGGACGACGCGGATCAACAGGGGCTTTCTCGGTGCGCGCGGGCTCAGCCTCTCGCGCGGCCTCATGGACCTGAACCCGGATGAGGTCCGGATCAAGCAGGAGATGGCCGATGCGTGCGACCAGGTCTACGGAATCTTCGACGGGACGAAGTGGCATCGCAGCGCGCTTCTCGCCTTCGTCCCCGTGGACGAGCTGACGGGGATCGTCACCGACTCGAGCGCGCCGGCGTCCGAGGTTGACGCGTGGCGTGGAGCAGGGGTCGAGGTGATCACCGTCGACCCCAGGCCCGGCGAGGTACCGCCCCTCCGGCCGCGGGACCTGCGCCGCGTGACCCCGACGGACGAAGCGGTCGCATGAGCAGCCTCGCTGGACGCCTGAGCGGGATCCCCGCCCCGGCGGATCTCTGGGACGCCTCGGCCGCGACCGGGCTCGACGGTCTGAGCGCGCTCGTGCACCGCTCGAACCTCCTCGGCGCCGACCGCTCCGTCGCGAACCAGGGCGGAGGTAACACGTCGGCGAAGGGTGTCGTCGTCGATCATGCCGGCCGCGAGCAGCGCGTCCTCTGGGTGAAGGGCTCAGGCACCGATCTGGCGACGATCACCGGCGGCGGGTTCGCCGCGCTGTTGCTCGACGAGGTCGAGCCGCTCCGCTCGCGAGAGGCGATGGACGATGCGTCGATGGTCGACTATCTCCGCCGCTGCGCGCTGGAGCCGGACCAGCCGCGCCCGTCCATCGAGACGCTTCTGCACGCGTTCGTGGACGCAGCGCACGTCGACCACACGCATCCGGACGCCGTCATCGCGCTGACGTCGACGCCCAACGGCCGCTCGCTCGCCGACGAGGCGTTCGGCGACGAGGCGGTCTGGCTCGACTATCAGCGCCCGGGCTTCGACATGTCGAAGCGGATCGCCGAGCTCCTCGACGCGCATCCGTCCGCCCGTGCCGTCCTGCTCGAGCGCCACGGCCTCGTCACGTGGGGCAGCACCTCCGAGGAGGCCTACAGGAGCACCATCGAGTTCGTCACGAGAGCTGCCGAGGCGGTGGACAGGGCCGGAGCCGGCCGGTTCGGCCTGGGCGGCAGGACGAGCCCGGAGCTCGGGGAGAGCGAGTGCCTCGCCCTCCTGGCGCAGACGCTTCCTGCGCTCCGCGGCTCGCTCCTGGAAGATGCGGACGGCGTCGTGCTCGAGGTCGACCGGAGCCCCGCGGCGGTCGCATTCGCCTCGTCGTCGCGGGCCTCCGAGGTGAGCCAGGTCGGCGCGCCGTGCCCCGACCACCTGATCAACACGAAGCACAGGCCGCTGGCGGTCGCGTTCGATCCGGCGAGCGACGGCCCCGCCGACCTCGCAGCCGCGCTCCGACGCGGTGTCGACGAGTACGGCGGGTGGTACCGCGAGTACTACGCGAGGCACGTCGACGACGAGACCCGGCAGTTCCCCATGGATTCTGTCGGCCCGCGGGTCATCCTCATCCCGGGTGTCGGCGTGGTGACGAGCGGGCGCGACGCCGGCAAGGCGCGGACGACGCGCGACCTCTACCACCGCGCGATCGCGGTCGAGGACGCGGCCGACGCACTCGGCGGATTCCGGTCACTCAGCGAGGCGGAGGCCTTTGCAATCGAGTACTGGCCGCTCGAGCGCTACAAGCTCGCGCAGGCACCTCCGCCCAGGGAGCTCTCCGGCCGCATCGCCGTGGTCACCGGCGGCGCCAGCGGGATCGGCCGTGCGACTGCGCGCGTGCTCGTTTCGCGGGGCGCGCACGTCGTGGTCGCGGAC
>DASUZN010000273.1:0-12706 GCA_036376855.1 Gaiella sp.
GAAGCGCTCGTCCTCCTTGCGGGGGACCGAGTGGCCGAGGCCGCGAACCTCGTGAGCGGTCGCCATCCGTCAGCCCTCCTTGCTCAGCTCGGCCGCGCGGTGTACCGCTGCGACGATGTTCTGGTAGCCCGTGCAGCGGCAGATCTGCCCCGACAGCGCCCAGCGGATCTCGTCGTCGCTCGGGTCGGCGTTCTCCGCCAGCAGGGCGACGGACGTGAGCATCATCCCCGGCGTGCAGAACCCGCACTGCAGGCCGTGCTCCTCGTGAAAGGCCTGCTGGATCGGATGCAGCTGGCCGCCCTGGACGAGCCCCTCGACCGTGGTGATCTCGGCGCCGTCCACCTGGACGGCGAGCATCGTGCACGACTTCACCGGCGTCCCGTCGACGAGCACGGCGCAGGCGCCGCAGCTCGTCGTGTCGCAGCCGACGTGCGTCCCGGTGAGCCCGAGCGTCTGGCGGAGGAAGTGCACGAGCAGGAGGCGCGCCTCGACGTCGGCGGACCGGGCCTGCCCGTTGACGGTGACCTCGACGGTGTGGAGCTCCGGGGTCGTCGGCGATTCGAGCTGGGTCATGTCCGTCACTCCTCGCCGGCCCGCGCGGCCGAGATCGCAGTGCGAAGGCCGCGCTCGCAGTACACGCGCACGACGTTCCTCTTGTATTCCGCGCTCCCCCGGTTGTCGGATTGCGGTTCCGCCGCCTGGGCCGCGAGCGCCGCCGCCTCCCGGATGACGTCGTCCGTCGGCTCGTTGCCGCGGAGCAGGTCCTCGGCGGCGGTCGCGCGCAGGTTCGTCGCGCCGACCCCCGTCAGCCCGATTCCCGCCTGGCCGACCTTCCCGTTGTCGAGCGTCACCTGCACGCCGACGGCGGCCGTCGCGAAGTCGCCGACCTTCCGCTCCAGCTTCAGGTAGGCGCCGCCGGTCCGCGGCCCGGGATCGGGCACGCGCACCTCGGTGATCACCTCGTCGGGCTCGAGCGTCGTCGAGAACGGGCCGAGCGCGAGCTCCTCGACGGCAATCGTCCGCTCGCCCTTCGCTCCGCGCACGACGACGTGCGCGCGGGCGGCAAGCATCGCCGAGCCCCAGTCGCCCTGCGGGTCGGCGTGCGCGAGCGACCCGCACACCGTCCCGCGGTTGCGGACGAGCGGGTCGGCGACGAGGCGAGCGGTCGCGCCGAGCAGCCCGTACCGCTTCGTCAAGAGCGGTGAGCGCTCTGCGTCCGCGTGGCGGACGAGCGCGCCGATGCGAAGCGTGTCTCCGTCCTGCTCGATCCCGTCGAGCCCCGGGAGGCCGTTGATGTCGACCATGGTGTCGACCGACGCCACGCGGAGCTTCAGCACCGGGATCAGGCTCTGCCCGCCGGCGATCACCTTCGCACCTTCGTGCTCGCCGAGCGCCGCCACCACCTCCTCGACCGACGTGGGTGCGAGGTACGCAAAGCGCGACGGATACATCCATCCTCCCTGTGCCGGGGACGCCGAGAACGGAGCGCTTCGAGCATACGCGAGCGCGGCCGGCTCGGATTCCGGGCTCGGGGACCTGGTGAGCGGGTCAGGCGGCTTCGGGGAGCTCGGCGACGCTCGGAGCTGCGTCCTCGACCGAGCGTCGGTGCGAACGGCGCGCAAGCAGGTTGCTCGCGACGAGCGCGCCGATGGTCAGCGTGGCCCCGAGCAGCTCGACCGCGTTCGGCCGGTAGCCGCGCGCGATCTCGATCGCGAACGTCGTCACCGGGATCAGGTTCGAGAACAGGACGGCGTTCTGCGGCCCGATCGACCGGATCGCGGCGTTCCATGTGAGCACGGCGACGAATGCGCCGGGGATGGCGAGATATGCGATCTGCGGCCAGACCGAGGAGAGCTGGGCCGCGGAGGGGGAGTCGACGAGCCCCGTCCCGATCGCGACGGCGGTCGCGCCGGCGATCGTCAGCCACCCGAGCCCGGCCGTCAGCGCCGTGTATCGGAGCGGCGAGAACGACGCGAACTCGGCGGCGCCGAGGCCGTAGAGGATGAAGCTGAAGACGCCACCGAGCACGAGCACCTCGCCCCAGCCGAGCGCCCCGTGGAGGATCGAGGACGGGTGGCCGGCGCTGACGACGAGCGCGACGCCGAGCAGCGCGACCCCGAGCAGCGCGAACGTCGCCCGTGCGGGCCGCACCTTGGTCCGGTGCCACAGCACGAGCGCGGTGAGGAGCGGCCCGAGCGCGACGATCAGCGAGGCGGTCTCGGGTCGCGCGTGCGCGAGGCCCGTGTAGGCGAGGAGGTTGAAGCCGGCGAAGCCGAGCGAGCCGAGCCAGAAGAGCCGCCAACCCCGCCCGCCGAGCCGAAGCGCATCCCGCCCCTCGAGGGCCGCCAACACGACGAGCCACAGCGCGGCCGCGATCGCGTACCGGACGGTCGAGAGGGGGAACGCGTTCACGCTCTCGAGCGCGGACTTGCCGACGACGAACTGCCCGCCCCAGACGACCGCGGTCGTCGTCGCGAAGAGCACTCCCAGGGTCGCGTTTCTCGATCTCATGCGATACCGGGGGTCAACGACCCCTGCCGTGCGGGTATTTCGGCCCCGACCGCCTTGCGGCGTCCGCCACGCGTGGCGGCGGTTGCCTACGGGATCTCGACGTCGCGGATCTCGATCGGCACGGTTCGCCGCGCGACGAACCGCGGCAGCAGCGCCAGAGCGGAAACGGCGTCGTCGGCCCGGACGCGCCACCAGAGGGCGTGACCGCCTGCGAGGCAGCTGGACGTCGCCCGTTCGTGGCGAAGGGGGCTCGTGAAGCCCGTCCAGGCGGCGTAGGCGGCGGCGCACTCGCTCGGGTCGTGACGGTGCTGGAGAAGGAAGAGCGGCATGCGCAAAGCGTGCCCGACCACCGCCGTCGGGACATCGGGGAGTCTCCCTGAGCCGAGCATCGAACGGAGTAGGGTGACACGCACGTGCGTATCGACTCGAGCGCCGGACGGACAGTCGGGCGCGACCCGGAGCTCGAGCAGCTGAACGCCGCACTCGAGGGTCTCGCAGAGGGCGCAGCTGCGTGTATCACGGTCGAGGGCGAGCCGGGCATCGGCAAGACACACCTCCTCACCGTCTTTCGCCGCCGCGCGGAGGAGGCGGGATGTCTGGCGCTCGCCGGCTCGGCGACCGAGTTCGAGCGCGAGCTCCCGTTCGGCGTCTGGGTCGACGCGCTCGACGCGTACGTCGCGTCGCAGGAGCTCGACCTCGGCGAGGGCTGGAACGCGGAGGTCGTGGAGGAGCTCTCCCGGGTGATCCCGTCCGTCCGACCGCCCAGCAGCTCCGGCCCGGCAATGGTTGCCGACGAGCGCTACCGATCCCACCGCGCGGTGCGCAGGCTCCTCGAGCTCCTCGCAGACGAGCGGCCGCTCGTGGTCGTGCTGGACGATCTGCACTGGAGCGACGAGGCGTCCATCGAGCTGCTCGCCGGGCTGCTGCAGCGCCCGCCCGAGGCTCCGGTGCTGCTCGCGATCGCGTTCCGCACCGGCCGGGCGCCGGCGCGCCTCTCGACCGCGCTCGCCATCCCGTCCGTTCGCCGGATCCGGCTCGCGCAGCTCGACGACGCACAGGCGACCGAGCTGCTCGGCGAGGTCGATCCCCGTGCGGCGGAGGCCATGCTCCGCCACGCCGGTGGGAACCCGTTCTACCTCGAGCAGCTCAGGCGCGCCCGCGAGGACGGCGCCGTCCGGGGAGCACCCGACGCGGGGGCCGACGTCGCGGGCGTGTCCGTCCCGACCGCCGTGGCGGCATCGCTCGCGAACGAGCTCGCGTCGCTGCCGGCGGACGAGCTCGCGCTGCTCCGCTCCGCGGCGGTCGCGGGAGAGCCCTTCGAGCCGGACCTGGCGGGCGCGATCGCAGAGCTGCCCCCGCCGGACGTGCTCGGACTGCTGGACGCGCTACTCGAGCTCGACCTCGTGCGGCCCACGACAGTGCCGCGCCAGTTCGCCTTCCGGCACCCGCTGGTCCGCCGTGCGGTCTACGAGTCCGCGCCGGCGGGCTGGAGGCTCGCGGCTCATGCCCGGGCCGGGGAAGCGCTCGCCGCCCGGGGGGCAGGCGTCGCGGATCGTGCGCATCACGTCGAGCAGTACGCGGGCCAGGGGGACGAGCAGGCGATCGGGCTCCTCCTCGAGGCCGGCGCCTCGGTGGCTTCGCGCGCGCCGGCGGCAGCCGCCCGCTGGTACGAGGCCGCCCTTGCCCTGCTCCCCGCGTCGGACGCGGACCGGTCGGTCACGGTGCGCACTGCCCTCGCCTCGTCGCTCCGCTCGCTCGGCGAGCTCGAGCGGTGCCGCGCCGCGCTGCTCGAGGCGATCGAGCTGCTTCCGCCGGACGCCGCTGCCCGCCGGGTCGAGCTGACGGCCCACTGTGCGGCCGTCGAGCACTGGCTCGGCCGCCACGACGACGCCCACCGGCGCCTCGTGCGGGCGTGGGACGAGCTTCCCGAGCATGCGACCGCCGAGGCTGCGGCGCTCGAGATCGAGCTCGCGGTGGACGGGCTCTACGAGCTCGACTTCGAGCAGGCGGTCGACATGGGACGCCAGGCGCTGGCCACCGCGCGGGCCGTCGGCGACGCGGCCCTCGTTGCTGCGGCCGCGGCCGCGCTGTGCCTCGGCGAGACGGTCTCGGGGCGGATCGAGGACGCGCGCGGGCACCGGCGGGAGGCACTCGAGGAGATCGCACGTCTCTCGGATGCGGAGCTGGCGTCGCGGCTGGAGGCCCTCGTCCACCTCGCCTGGGCCGAGACGTACCTGGAGTGCTACGACGACGCGGTCGCGCACGCCGAGCAGGGGCTCTCGCTCGCGAGGGCGTTCGGCGAGGGCCGGCTCGTCGTACCGCTGACGCTTGCCAAGAACTTCCCATTCGAGATGCAGGGCCGTCTGAGCGAGGCGCGGGAATGCTGCGAGACGGCGCTCGAGGTCTCGCGACTGTCGGCGAGCCCGCACGAGCTCTACCGCGCCCTCTTCGAGCTCGGTTGGACGCTGTACTACGCAGGCGACCTCGACGGCGCGATCGCGGCGCACGAGGAGAGCGCGCAGGTCGATCCCCGGCTCGCCGGGGGAACGATTCCGAACGGCGGTGGCGGGCCGGGCTGGGGGCTCGGGGCCGCGTGGGTCGAAGCCGGCGAGGTCGAGCGTGGGCGGACGCTCCTGCTCTCGCTTGTCGGAGAAGACGGCGCACGCACGATGCCCGTCGAGCGCTGCTTCGACTGGGAGACGCTGACGCTCGCCTCCCTCGCGCTCGGGGACCTCGGGGAGGCGGACACCTTCGCGTGCCGTGCCGAGGAGGACGCAGGGCGCCTCCCACTGCGGCTCCCCACCGCGCTGGCCGCCCGGGCGCGCGCGGCCGTCCTTCTCGCGCAAGGCGAGCCGCTCGAGGCGGCCCGTCTGGCCCGCGCGTCCGCGGAGCACGCCGGTGCGATCGGGGCACGGCTCCAGGCGGCGTTCTCGGGCGGGCTCGAGGGACGTGCGCTCGTCGCCGCCGGCGAGCGCCGGCAGGCGACCGGGGTGCTGCGCAAGGCCGAGCAGGAGCTCGATGCGTGCGGGTCGACGCGGGTGCGCGACGAGCTGCGTCGTGAGCTCCGGCGGCTCGGCGCGCGGGCCGAGCCGCGGGGTCCCGCGGCCGCGGGCGACAGCGGCGTCGCCGCCCTCACGAGACGCGAGCTCGAGATCGCGGGGCTCGTGACCGACCGGATGACGAACCGCGAGATCGCCGCCGCGCTGTTCCTGAGTGACAAGACGGTCGAGTCGCACATCCGCAACGTCTTCCACAAGCTCGGCGTCTCGTCGCGGGTCGAGATTGCGCGTGCGATCGAGCGCGACCGACGCGAGCGCGACGCAGTGCGGCCCACGTGACCTCGTCGACCCTCCCGGTCGACCGCGATGCCGAGCGGCTTCAGGAACTCGGCTACCGGCAGGAGCTCGCACGCGGGCTGAACGCCTTCGACAACGTGGCCCTCGGCGTCGCCGCCATCTCGCCGGTCGTCGGGCTCTACGCCGTGGTGCTCGTCGGCACGATCGTGGCCGGGCCGGCGTGGGTATGGGTGCTGCCGATCGCGCTCGCCGGGCAGTGCCTGCTGCTGGCCGTCTACGCGGAGCTGGCGTCGGAGTTCCCGATCGCGGGCGGCGCCTACCAGTGGAGCCGCCGGCTCATGGGCGGCACCTACGGGTGGATCAGCGGCTGGGTCGCGATCTGCGCCTACTGCGCCGCCAACACGACGATCGCGTATCTCGGCGCCCCCTGGGCGCTCACCCTCGCGGGCGTCACGCCCACGCCGAACACCATCGTGGCCACCGGGATGCTCCTCGTCGTCGTCTGCGCGATCGTCGGCGCCCTGGGCGTCCACGTGCTGGGCGCGGTGATCAGGGTGGGGATCGGGGCGGAGATCGTGGCCTCCGTCGGCATCGGGCTCGCGCTCCTGCTCGTCTTCCGCACGCAGGACCTCTCGCTTCTGACGCACACCCTCGGGGCCGAGGCGCTCTCGGGCGGGTCGGTCGGCGCGGGAATGCTCGCGGCGCTCGCCGTCGCCGGCTGGGTCTTCATCGGCTTCGACGCCTGCGTCAGTGCCTCCGAGGAGACGCGGGGGGCGGCACGCCACGTTCCGCGGGCGATCTGGCTCGCGCTGCTGAGCGTCGCCGCGCTCGTCATCCTCAACGCGTTCGCCGTCACGCTCGCGCATCCCGACCCGGCCGGCGTCGTGGCCGGGCGCGACGCGGATCCGGTCACGACCTCGGTGGTGACGTCGTTCGGATCCTGGTCGGCGAAGCCGTTCGCGGCCGTGGTGCTCGCAGCGTTCCTCGCCTGCGGGACGGCGGCGCAGGCCCTCACCGCCCGCACGATCTACTCGATCGCGCGCGACGACGTGCTTCCCGCATCGCGGTTCCTGCGGCGTGTCGACAGGCGCCGGGTCCCCATCGGCGCGATCGCGACGACGACCGCCGCGGCCTGCCTCGGCCTCCTGCTCGGCCTGCACTCGGCCGCGGTCGGGAGCCTGATCGCCTTCGGCACGGCGGGGATCTACATGGCCTTCCTGCTCGTCGTGGTCGCCGCGCTCGTCGCGCGCCTGCGCGGCACGTGGGTCCCGGCCGGGCACGTGCGGCTCGGCCGCGCAGGGGTCGTCGTCAACGCGCTCGCGGTCGCGTGGCTCGCGTTCGAGACGGTCAACATCGCGTGGCCCCGAACGTCACTGGCACCGCCGGGAGCGCCTGCCTACCAGGTCTGGGCCGCGGTGATCGTGCTCGGGCTCATCGGCGGCGTCGGCGCGTTGTACCTGGTCGCGGTCAAGCCGCAGCGAAAGCTCGCAGGTCGCTGAACCGCTCGTCCCGCCGCGCCGGTCAGTCGTCTCGGAGGAGCGCACGGTCGAAGAACCCGACGATGCGACGCTCGTACTCCCGGGGCTGCGCCTCGGTGCCGCCGATGTGTCCCGAGCCCGGAACCTCCCAGAGCTCCTTCGGCCCGCGCGCCACCGCGAAGAACTCCTTGTTGGCCGGCTCCTCGACCGACTGGCCGCGTTCCCCGTAGACGAAGAGCACGGCCCCGGAGATCCGGGGCACGAGGCTCTTCAGGTCGGCGGGCGGCAGGTTGTTCGCGAAGACAGCCGTCGCGGCCGTCGCGACGCCGTTGCCGAGGACGTCCTGCCAGGTCGTGCCGGGGTTCGCGACGATGTCCCGAACGGAGCGGCCGCTCGCGCCCTCCGACACCATCGCCTTGAGCTCGGTCGACTCGGCCGCCGCCTCGATCATCATCTCGCCGCCGACCGAGAGGCCGATGCCGCCGATCCGCTCCGGATCGACGTCGGGGCGCTCCTGCAGGAACGCGACCGCCGCATGGACGTCTCGTTCGCCCTGCCAGCCGAAGAGATTTGGATCGCCGTCGCTCTCGCCCTCGCCGCGGCGGTCGAAGAGCAGCACGCCGTACCCGTGCCGCGCGAGCAGCTTCGCCCGCTTCTGCGAGCTCGCCCGCCCCGGGAACGAGATCACCGCCGCGCCGTTCTTCGACCGGATGTACCAGCCCTTCAGGCGCAGCCCGTCCTTCGTGGTGAACTGCACCTCCTCGAACGGCGCTCCGAGATCCGCGGCCGGGACCTCGGCGCGGGCCGCATGGGTGACGACGTAGGCGATCGCGACCGGGAACAGGACGACCATCGCGACGACCGCGGCGCCGACGACGAGCAGGGCTCGCCGGCCGTAGCGCCACCAGAGGCGGTCGTCCCGGCGGCGTGAGCGCCACAGCGTCAGAGCGCCGACCCCGATCAGCAGGAGTCCGGCCAGGAGCGAGAGCAGGCCCGTGTAGTCGTCCCCGGACGGCCCGACCTCGCGCGTGTAGTGAACGGCCTCGATGCCGCCGAGCACGCCGAAGAAGCCTGCCAGGAGCGCGGTGACGGCACGCGCTCCGGAGCGGAGCCGGCCGTAGAAGACCCCCGCCCCGACGAGCAGGGCGAGGGGGACGAGGCCGCTGACGAGGTGGTCGACGGCCGACGTCCCGGGATTCGGCTGCAGGAAGTTGTCGTCGACGACGTGCAGGGCGACGACGCCGATGGCGAGCCTCGCGACGCGGACCTCGCTTCGCAGCCAGCCTGCGACTCGCGCTACGAGACCCTGGTCGCTATGGGAGGAGGTCTGCATGGGATGTTCGCTCCATTCTCGTGGGAGCGCCGCCTGCCGCAGGAGGTGTCGGCAGGCGGCACTCCCATGGACTGGACGGGTCGGGTCAGGCAGCCGGCTCCAGGGCAGGCTTGGCCTCGACCGGGACTGCCGGCTCCGCCGAGCGCTCGTGCTCGAGCTTCGGGAGCCACTCGAGCCACTTCGGCAGGTACCAGTTCCGGTCCCCGAGCAGCGTCATCGTGGCGGGCAGGAGCACCGCACGCACGATGGTCGCGTCGATGAGGATCGCCAGCGCGAGGCCGATGCCCATCTCCTTCAGGTCGAGGAGCGGCGTGAGCGCGAACACGCTGAACACGGCGACCATGACGATCGACGCTCCTGTGACGACACCCGCGGTGGTGCGGATGCCGTGCTCGACCGCGTCCTCGGTCCCGAGACCACGGTCGTACGCCTCGCGGATCCGGCTCAGGATGAACACGTGGTAGTCCATCGAGAGCCCGAACAGGATCACGAACAGGAACATCGGCAGCCAGGAGGCGATGCCGCCGGTGCTGTTGAAGTCGAGCAGGTTCTCCCCCCAGCCCCACTGGAAGATCGCGACGAGCATGCCGTAGGCGGCCGCGACCGAGAGCAGGTTCAGGAGGATCGCCTTCAGCGCAACGACGATCGAGCGGAACGCGACCAGCAGGAGCCCGAAGGCGAACAGCAGGACGAAGCCGAACACGAGCGGTGCCGACGACTTCATCATCGAGTTGAAGTCGAAGGACTTGGCGGTTGCGCCGCCGACCGCGTACTCGACGCCGGGTACCGCGCCGATCGTGGCGGGGACGAGCTCGTTGCGCAGCGTCGCCAACGCGTGGAGGGAGACCTCGTCGGTGCCGTCACCGGCGAGGGGGATGTCGACGTGGTAGGCGGAGCCGTCGGTGCTCCGTTCGACCTGGATCGGGTTCTGCATCTCACCGGAGGCGAGAGCCCTCGACTCGAGGTCGGCGATCGCGGCACGGATCCGCGTCTCGTCGCCGCCCTTGATCGCGACGAGCGCAGCGCTGGCGCCGCCGGGGAACGCGTCGTCGAGGACGTGGAACGCCCGGAGCTCGGGCTGGCTCTTCGGCAGCGCGTCGAGCCCGCTGTCGGCCGTGTGCAGCTGCAGGGCCGGTAGTGCGAGAACGATCAGCACGCCCGCCGAGGCGATCGTCGCGATCACCGGGTGACGCAGGACGGGCCGGAGGATCGCCCCCCAGAAGCGGCTGCCGTCGCCGTTGTCGCGGCGGAGCCGGTGCAGGAACGGGATCCGCCCCTTCTCGACGCGATCGCCGAGCTTGGAGAGCACGGCAGGGAGCACCGTGAGTGAGCCGATCATCGCGACCGCGACGACCATCATCGTGCCGATCGCGTACGACATGAACGTCTTGTCGCCCGAGAGCAGCATGCCCGCCATGGCGATGATCACCGTGAAACCGGAGATCAGCACCGCACGGCCCGAGGTGGCCGCGGCAGCCTCGATCGCCGCTCGCTCGCTTCTGCCGGCCCGCCGCTCGTCACGCTCGCGGCGAAGGTAGAAGAGCGAGTAGTCGACACCGACTGCGAGCCCGATCAGGAGGATGACCTCCTTGATCGTCCCGTCCATCGGGACGATCTGGCTGGGAAGCGTCACCAGGCCGAGTGTGGCGAACACCGCGGTCAGCCCGACGAGCACCGGCACGAGGGCCGCGACCGCGGAGCCGAGCACCAGCAGCAGGATCACGAGCGTCAGCGCGAGAGCGATCAGCCCCGCCTTTGCGATCCCCGAGTTGATGACCGCGTCGAGCGCCTTCTCGGTCGAGACGCCGACCTCCGCCACGTAGAAGTCCGGGTGCTCCTGCTGGACTTTCGCGGTGGCGGCGACGATCGAGTCGATGTAGAGCACCGCCTCGTCGTACGTGCCGCGCGGAGTGAACGAGATCAGCGCCGCGTGGCGATCGGGCGAGATCTGGCCCTCGTTGCCCGGAGCGAGCGGCGAGCGCAGCTTGCCGACCTCGTCGAAGCCCGAGAGCGCGCCGATCGCGTCGTCGATGGCGGCACGGAAGGCGGGATCGTCGACCGTCGCGGTCTTCGACTGGACGATCACCATCTCGCCGAGGCCGTTCTCGTCGAGATCGAAGGCCTCGTCGAGGATCCTGTTGGCCTTGCCGGCCTCGCCGACTGCGGCGTCCTTCTTCTCGATCATCGTCATGGGCACCGCGATGCCCAGTGCGAACGAGGCGATGACGAACGCGAGCCAGCCGAACGTTGCGGTCTTCCAGTGGCTTGCGCTCCAGCGGCCCATCCTGGCCGCGAAGCCTTTCGAGTGCTTCAGGGGTGACATGGCTGCTTCCTTTCAGGCCTGCGTGTGCAGGTCGAGGGTCTCGCGCTCGAGCTCGACCGAGCCGAAGCTCTCCGAGGCCGCGTACGCGAACGGGTGGTGGAAGGCCGAGAGCGCGTCTGCGCTCGCGACGTCGAGCTCGAATCCGGTTTCGCTCCTGGCGTCGGCGACCGTGACCTTCACGCGGTCGGCCGACTTGCTCCAGAGGAGGTGGACCTCGAGGCCGTCGCCTTCGCGCATTGCGAGCTCTCTCCAGTCGTTACGGGGAGAGATCGCGGCTTTGGTCGAGTGGCTTGCGGACATGAGGTCGCCTCCTTGGCGGGTGGATTCGATGTGTCCGAGCCTGTCGCGGAACCGGCTCGGCGACATCGGGGGGCGACCCTGAGCCGACACCCTGAGATGTGCGCGCAGACGAACTGGTACCGCTGTGGTACCGTGTGGGCATGGCGATGAACCTCCGCCTCACCGAGACCGAGACCGAGGCGCTCCGGCGCAAGGCGGCCGAGGAGGGGCGCTCGATGCAGGAGGTCGCACGCGCGGCGATCGCCGAGTACGTCCGCGATCGCCCGGCGCGCCTGCGGGCGGCCGTGGAACGGGTGCGCAGCGAGGACGCGGAGCTCCTCGAGCGGCTCTCCGGGTGAGCCCGGACGACGTCGACTACCTCTCGCTCGACGACCTACTCGAGATCGCCGCCGGCATCCTCCCGAGCGTCGAGATCCGCGACGTTGGGCTCCTCGCCGCCGCCGCGGGCCGGTCGCGCAGCTCGGCGTTCGGCGCCGAGGCCTATCCGGCGTTCGGCGAGAAGGTCGCCGCGCTCCTGCACTCGGTCGCGAGGAATCACGCACTCGTCGACGGCAACAAGCGGCTCGCGTGGTCGGCTGCCAGGGTGTCTTGCCTCCTCAACGGTTGGGATCTCGTGATGGGAGTCGAGGAGGCGGAGGCGATGGTCGTAGGTGCTGCAGCGGGTGCGCTCGACGTTCCGAAGCTTGCGGAGATCCTCGGGCGGCACCTTCGCCCGAGCTAACGCGGCATGGCGCCGTCCCGGAGCCTCGGCGGCGATGTCGTGAAGAGGTGATCGTCAGTAGTTCCGGGTAGCGGAATCAGCGGCCTCGCGGATGCACCCCGATCGTCGGGAGCGGCACGCTGACGTGCGAGAGGAGACGCCATGCACCGGTTTGTCGTTGCGCTCGTGGTCGGGGTCGCGACCGGCATCTCGTTGCTCGCTCCTGCCTCCGGCACCGAACGTGCGCCTGCCGCACTCGCTTCTGCAGCTCCACCTGCCGGTGCGGCCGTGTTCGCGAGCGATCTCGGGATCTACGTGGCGAACCTCGACGGAACGGCGCTGAAGCGTCTGACCCGCGACGGCTACGACGCCGGTCCCGTGTGGTCACCCGACGCGAAGCGGATCGCGTTCTCTCGGGCGGTCGGGTGGAGCGTTGCGGTGATGGTCATGAACGCCGACGGCGCCGGGTCGCGCCGCATCGGATGGGGCGAGGGCCCTGCCTGGTCGCCGGACGACACGAGGATCGTGTTCGTCGACGGCCCGGGCGTCGAAGACGTGTCGAGCGGCAAGACGATCGTGCCCGCGCCGGCGGGCTTCACGATCGCGAAGCTCGACGGATCGGGGTCGCGGCGAGTCGGGGTAGGCGAGGTCTTCAGCGTGTCGTGGTCACCCGACGGCAAGCGGATTGCCTTCACGGTCAGGAGGGACGATTGGATTCACCTCTATCGCCTCGCCACTGGCAAGGCGAGGACGCTCGCGCGGATC
>DASUZN010000274.1:0-10016 GCA_036376855.1 Gaiella sp.
GATGAGTCCGCCCCGGCAGGTCCGCGCGGCCCGCCGGGGCGGTTCTCCGCACCGTCCGCGGATCGTCACGAGCCGTCAACCCTCGCGCGAGGGGTTGCGTCAGAGCGCGCCGCCGGCGCGCTCTACGGCCTCCAGCGCGATCCGGCGGCCCGACTCCACATGCCGGGTGATCGCGGCCCTGGCCCGCTCCCGGTCGCGCATCTCGAAGCCCGAGACGATCGCGTCGTGCTCGGTGACGAGGTGCTCGTGGCGCTCGACGCGCCCGCCGCGGATCACCTGCATCATCAGGTTGACGGAGAGCTCGCGGTAGAAACGCGAGAGGAGCTTGTTGCCCGCGAGGTCGACCTGCGCCTCGTGGAACGAGGCGTTGGCGGCGTCCCACTCCTCGTGCGAGATCGCCTCGACCGTCGCGACGTGGCGCCGTCGCAGGTCGGTGACCTGCTCGTCGGAGGCCGTGTCGACGGCGACGTCCGCCGCGTGGAGCTCGAGGGCGAGCCGCACCTCGTAGCCCTCGAGCAACGCCTGAGACGTCACCGGCGTCACGAAGTAGCCACGGCGGGCCTTGACGCTCAGGAGCCCCTCGGAGACGAGGCGCGTCAGCGCGTGGTGCACCGGGCTCCGCGACACGCCCAGTTCGGCCGCGAGCTCGTGCAGGCTGAGCTTCGCGCCGGGGCCCGGGTCGCGGGTCAGGATCCGCTGGCGCAGCGTCTCGTAGACCTGGTCGTTGAGATTGGCGCGGGGAGCCAGGAGGGCCATGGGAGAGATGTAACATGACACCGCTGCCTGCGCCACCGCGGATACGCTCAACGCATGAAGGTGGCCGTGAGGCTGTTCGCCGCGCTCCGCGAGCGTGCGGGCGCGCGAGAGGCGGCTGTCGAGCTCGACGACGGCGCCTCGGTCGACGACGTCTGGCCCGCACTCGGACTCGGCGAGGAGCCCGCCGGCCTCGTGTACGCGGTCAACCGCAGCTACGTGGAGCGGGGCACGCCGCTCGCCGACGGGGACGAGGTGGCGCTGATCCCACCCGTCTCGGGCGGGGCGTTCCTCCTCTCCGACGAGCCGCTCTCCCTCGAACGCGCAGCGTCCGAGGTGGCCTCGGACGGCGCCGGCGCGATCGCGACCTTCGTCGGCACGACGCGGGCCCACTCCCGCGGCCGGGACGTCATCCGACTGGAGTACGAGGCCTACGAGGGCATGGCCGAGGCCGAGATGGAGCGGATCGCGAGCGAGCTGCAGGCCCGGCACGACGTGATCGACGTCGCGATCCACCATCGCGTCGGGCCGGTCGAGATCGGCGAGACGAGCGTCGTCATCGCCGTCTCGGCGGCGCATCGCGCGGCGGCGTTCGACGCCTGCCGCGAGGCCATCGACACCCTCAAGCAGACGGTGCCGCTCTGGAAGAAGGAGCTCTACGTCGGCGGCGAGGAGTGGATTGGCCAGGGCAGTTAGGCCGTGAGCAACCGCTACGACCCGAGCGACCTCGAGCCCGTCACGGCGCCGGAGCCGCGGACGCTGCCGAGCGAGCACAACCGCTCACGGCGGTCGCTGCTCGGACGGATCGCGGCGCCGGTGGCGATCGCGATCGGCGCGCTCGTCAAGTTCGGCGCCTTCGGGCTCAAGTTCTTCGGGATCTTCCTCGCCGTCGGCGGGTACGCGCTCATCTGGGGCTGGAGGTTCGGGCTCGGCGTGGTGCTGCTCATCCTCGTCCACGAGCTCGGCCACTACGTCGAGGCGAAGCGAGCGGGCCTCGACCCGCAGATTCCCGTCTTCATCCCGTTCCTCGGCGCCTACGTCGCCCTTCGCAACATGCGCTTCGACCCCTGGGTGAACGCGCGCGTGTCGCTCGCGGGGCCAGTCGCCGGTGGGATCGCCGCGCTCGCATGCCTGATCGTCGCCGTGCAGTCCGGCTCCGATCTCCTGCGCGCGCTGGCCTACGTGGGCTTTCTCCTGAACCTGATCAACCTCGTGCCGATCGGGATCCTGGACGGCGGTCACGTGCTCCGCTCCTGGCGCGTGCTTCGCGCGGGCGGCGGCGCGGCGGACCCTGCGCGCGCACGGAGGCGCGCCGCCGTCGTGGCGGTCGTCTCGCTGGCCACCGCGGCCGCGCTCGTCGTGGGGATGGTCGTGTCCCACGTTCCGCAGGACAGGCTGTGAGCACGAACAACGAGGTCGACAAGCGGCTCCTGCGGCGGACGCACGAGACGCTGATCACCGACGTGTCGCTGATCGCCTCGGAGTTCCTGGCGGGCTTCCAGGACGTGCAGCGGATCGACCGGCCCGCGGTGACGATGTTCGGCTCGGCGCGCGTGAAGGAGGGTTCGCCGACGTACGAGGCGGCGCGCGAGACGGCCCGACTCTTCGCACAGGCCGGCCTGGCGGTCGTGACCGGTGGCGGTCCCGGCGCGATGGAGGCCGCGAATCGCGGTGCCAAGGAGGGCGGCGGGCTCTCGGTCGGGTTCAACATCATGCTCCCGCACGAGCAGGGCCTGAACCCGTACTGCGACATCTCGCGCACCTTCAAGCACTTCTACGTGCGCAAGGTGATGTTCGTGAAGGCCGCCGAGGGGTTCGTCATCTTCCCCGGCGGCTTCGGGACGATGGACGAGCTCTACGAGTCGCTGACACTCATCCAGACGGGCAAGATCGGCACGTTCCCCGTCGTCCTCTTCGACTCGGACTACTGGGGCGAGATGCTCGACTGGGTGCGCGGGGAGATGCTGGCCGACGGGCTCGTGTCGCCGGCCGACCTCGAGCTGCTCCACCTGACCGACGAGCCGGAGGAAGCGGTGCAGCGGATCGTGGAGATGATCGACGCGCGCGCCGCGGAGGGATCGGTCTGAGCGAGGCGCTCGACGCCGCGGTCGCCGCGATCACGGCGCGCTCGGAGCTGCGGCCGCAGGTCGGCGTCGTGCTCGGAAGCGGCCTCGGATCGTTCGCGGACGCGGTCGAGGAGGCGGTCGAGATCCCCTACGGCGAGATTCCCGGCTGGCCCGCCTCGACCGCGGTCGGCCACGCGGGCACGCTCGTCGTCGGGAGCTTCGGCGGCGTGCCGGTCGCCGTGATGAAGGGTCGTGCGCACCTCTACGAGGGCGTGTCGCCGGCCGACGTCGTCTTCGGCGTGCGCGTGCTCGGCAGCCTCGGCGTGCGCAGCCTCGTCCTCACGAACGCCTGCGGCGCGATAGATCCGGCGGTCGAGCCGGGGACGCTCGTCGCGATCTCCGACCACCTGAACCTCCAGGGCACCTCGCCGCTCGTCGGCCCGAACGACGAGACGCTCGGGCCGCGGTTCCCGGACATGACCGACGCGTACGACCCCGAATCCCGGAGGCTCGCGCGCGAGGCGGCAGCGCGCATCGGACTCGACCTGCGGGAAGGTGTCTACGCGGCCTGGCTCGGTCCCGCCTTCGAGACGCCGGCGGAAATCCGGATGATGCGGACGCTCGGCGCGGACCTCGTTGGGATGTCGACGGTGCCGGAGGTACTCGCGGCGCGCCACATGGGCATCCGCTGCCTCGCGCTCTCGTGCGTGACGAACGCGGCCGCCGGCGTGCGGCCCGAGCCGATCGACCACGAACGCGTGCTCGAGGTGGGCGCGCGCGCGGCCGGCGACCTCGTCGCGCTCCTGCGCGAGGTGATTCCCTCGCTGACCCCATGACTGCCCTCAGACGACGTCGTTCAGGTCGACGAGTAGCGCGCGGAGCTGCGCGAAGCGCGCGGCCCCGAGCCGCTCGGCCCAGTCGTCCTCGACCTCCGCCACCGCCCCGCGGATCACCGGCACCGCGGCGAGACCGCGCTCGGTGAGGACGATGCGCTTCGAGCGGAGGTCGTCCGGGTCGGCACGGCGAACGAGATAGCCCCGCTCCTCGAGCTGGCGCAGGAGGTAGTTCAGCGCCTGCTTGCTCATCTCCAGCCGCGCGGCGAGCTCCGAGGGCCGGAGCCCCTGTGGGCCGGGGTACTGGAGGACGTTGAGGTGCGCAGCTTCCAGGTCCGTGAACCCGTGCTCGTGGAGCCGCTCGAGCATGTGCTGCCGCACCCTATTCGCCGGGACGCGAAGGAGCGCGCCGATCAGCGGCGGGCCGAACGGAGAGCCCTCTCGTGAAGTAAAGCGACTTGACAACTCAGGGTCGGTCATATAACGTCAAGCGACTTTACCAATAGGAGGGCATGATGTCGACGATGGTGTATGACGAGATCGCGGTGGGGCAGCTCTCGATCCGCTTCCTGCTCGAGGGGTCGCACTCGGGCGGGGCGCTTGCGGCGTTCGAGTTCGACGTGCCCGCCGGCGCGAAGGTGCCGCTCGCGCACAGCCACGACGCGTACGACGAGACGGTCTACGGGCTCGAGGGCACGCTGACCTGGACCGTCGCCGGAACGACCACCGAGGTGAGGCCCGGTGAGGTGCTCCACATCCCGCGCGGCGTCGTCCACTGGTTCGACAACACGGGGGACGTCGATGCCCGGACGCTCGCGATCGTGACGCCCGGGATTCTCGGCCCGGGGTACTTCCGCGACCTGGCGGCGCTCGCGGCCGCGTCGGCCGGCGGCCCGCCCGACCTCGCCGCCATGGCAGACGTCATGCGTCGGCACGGGCTGACACCCGCCCCGGACGCGGCTTCGTAGACTGGAAGCGTGGAGCTGCGGGACCTCCCGTCGGTCGACAGGCTGCTCGCGGACGAGAGGCTCGCCGCCGCGCCGCGCACGCTCGCGTTGGAGGCTGCGCGGGCCGCGCTCGCGTCGGCGCGCGCGGCGATCGTCGCGGGAAGCGACCCCGGCGACGTGGCGGGGGCGGCTGCAGCCGAGCTCGAGCGGCTCGAGTCGCCGTCGTTGCGGCGCGTGCTGAACGCGACCGGCGTGATCGTCCATACGAACCTCGGCCGCGCGCCGCTCGCCCCCACGGCGCTCGCGCGGGTCGAAGAGGTGGGCGGCTCGTACTCGAACCTGGAGCTCGACCTCGAGTCGGGCTCCCGCGGGTCGCGGCAGGCACACGTCGGCGGTGCGCTCGCGCGGCTGACCGGCGCCGAGGCCGCGCTCGTCGTCAACAACAACGCGGCCGCCGTCCTGCTCGCCGTCGCGGCACTGGCGGAGGGGCGTGAGGTGGTGGTCTCGCGCGGCGAGCTGGTAGAGATCGGCGACGGGTTCCGCATTCCCGACGTCCTCGCCCGCTCGGGGGCGCGCATGGTCGAGGTGGGGACGACGAATCGCACTCGTGTCGCCGACTACGAGCGCGCGATCGGCCCGGACACTGGAGCACTGCTCCGGGTCCACCAGTCGAACTACCGCATCGTCGGCTTCACGGAATCCGTCCCGACCCGGGAGCTCGCCCGGATCGCGTCCGCTGCCGGGCTGCCGCTGGTGGACGACCTCGGCTCGGGATCGCTGCTCGACCTCGGGGACGAGCCGACCGCCGCGGCGAGCATCGCGGACGGCGCCGACGTCGTCTGCTTCTCGGGCGACAAGCTGCTCGGTGGGCCGCAGGCGGGGATCGTCGTCGGCCGAGCCGACCTCGTCGAGCGCCTGCGGCGACACCCGCTGCAACGCGCGCTCCGCGCGGACAAGCTGACCCTGGCAGCGCTCGAGGGAACGCTCGCGCTGCTCACCGATCCCGAGCTCGCCCGCGCCGAGATCCCCGTCCTGCGGATGCTCGCCGAGCCTGTCGACAGCGTGCGGGAGCGAGCCGAGCGCCTCGCCGGGCTGATCGGCGGCGAGGTCGAGGAGACGATCGCGCGGGTCGGCGGCGGCGCGCTGCCGCTCGCGGAGCTCGAGAGCGCCGCGTGCGCGATCGAGGAAGGCCTCGCCGGGCCGCTTCGCCTGGGCGAGCCGGCGGTCGTCGGGATCGTGCGGGACGGGAGGCTGCTGCTGGACGCGCGCACGCTCACGGCCGACGACGTCGACGAGGTCGCACGCGCCGTCCTCCGGGCACGCCGCGCGTCGATCTCCGCCTGATGCCGCTGACGGTCGGCACCGCCGGTCACGTTGATCACGGCAAGACGACGCTCGTCCGGGCGCTCACCGGGAAGGACACCGACCGGCTGCCGGAGGAACGTGCGCGCGGGATCTCGATCGACCTCGGCTATGCGCCGCTCGCGCTTCCATCGGGGGCGACGCTGTCCCTCGTCGACGTCCCCGGCCACGAGCGGTTCGTGCGGACGATGGTCGCGGGCGCGACCGGCATCGACCTGTTCCTGCTCGTCGTCGACGCGGCCGAGGGGGCGCGCCCGCAGACCCATGAGCACCTCGCCGTTCTCCGCCTGCTCGCGGTCGACCGCGGTGTGGTCGCGGTGACGAAGGCGGACGCGGTCGACGCCGAGACGCTCGAGCTCGCGCTCGAGGAGGCGCGAGAGCTCGTGCCCGGCGCGCCGGTCGTCGCGGTGAGCGGCGTCACCGGCGCGGGGCTCGACGAGCTGCGCAAGGCTCTGGACGAGACAGCCGCGTCGGTGGCGCCTCGCCGGGCCGACTTTCCGACACGGCTCTACGTCGACCGCGTCTTCACGCTGCGCGGGATCGGGACGGTCGTCACCGGGACGCTCTGGTCGGGGGAGATCGCCGAGGACGACCGGCTGCGGCTCGAGCCGGCGGGTCGCGACGTGCGGATCCGTTCCGTCCAGGTGCACGACACGCCGGTCGCAAGCGCGGCGGCGGGCCAGCGGGTGGCCGTCGGCCTGCCGGGGGTCGAGCGAAGGGACGTCCGCCGCGGTGACGCGCTCGTCGCGCCCGGTGGCTTCCCGCGCTCGTACCGACTCGAGGTCGCGCTCGAGGAGCTGGCGCCGATCGCGGACGGGGCGAGGCTCACCGTGCACCACGGCACGAGCCGGATACCGGCTCGCGTCGTTCGGGTCGGCGACTCGCACGCGCAACTTCGTCTCGCTGCCCCCGTCGTCGCGGCCCGGGGCGATCGGGTCGTCCTCCGCGGCGAGACCACGGTCGGCGGCGCCGTCGTGCTCGACCCCGCGCCGCCGCGCCGGGTCGACGCCGAGCGCGACCAGCTGCTCGGCGCAGACGACCCGGCCTCGATCGTCCGTGCCCTCGTGGACGAACCGGTGAGCGTCGAGGCACTTGCCGCCCGCGCGCTCCTCGACGGACCCGCGCTGGAGGAAGGGCTCGACGCCGTGCAGGTCGTCGACGGCTGGGCGTTCTCCGAGACCTGGCTCGACGCGACGGTGGCCTCGGCCGAGGAACGACTGCGTGCCCGCGCGGAGGCATCGCCGCTCGACCCGGGCCTCGCGGCCTCGGAGCTGCTTCCCCCGAAGCCATGGGCGCCGTCGATCCTCGGCCTCCTGCCGGTGGAGCGAAGCGGCCCCAAGTTCGTGCTTCCGGGGACGTCGGCGTCGCTCGGCGCGCGTGCCGATGCGGCGGCGGCGCTCGAGCGGGAGCTCGCCGCGGCCGGTCTCGTGGTCACGAAGGTCGACGACTCCGAGCTTGCCCGCTACCTGGAGGGCGAGGGCCGTGTCGTCCGCGTCGGGGACGGCTTCGCGGTCTCGGCCGGGGCCTACGAGGTCGCCCGCGACCTCGTGACCACCGAGTGCGCCGCGGCCGGCGAGATCAGGCTGGCGCGCTTCCGCGACCTCGCCGGGGTGGGGCGGCGCGACGCCCAGCTCCTGCTCGAGCGGATGGACGCCGACGGCGTCACCCGCCGCACCGGCGACCGGCGCGTCCTGCGCCGGGCCGCCCGCGGCGACGGGCGCTGAGTCCCGGCTGCGACAATCAGACCGACAGCGATCGAGGAGGCCACGATGGCTGGGAAGTCCGACTTCACCGAGCAGGAGTGGGAGGATCTGCGAAAGGGTGCGACCGGCGCGGGGCTGCTCGTCTCCGTCAGCGACCGCGGCTTCTTCGACACGTTCAAGGAGGCCTCGTCGCTCGCGAAGCACGTCAAGGGCGCGCGTGACAGCGACAGCCAGCTCGTGAAGGAGCTCGCCGCGGAAGGCGGCACCGGGTTCGGGATGATCGCGTCACCGAACGAGGTCCAGGGCGGCACGTTCGAGTCGCTCGAGGCGGCGGTCACCACGCTGCGCGCGAAGGCGCCGGACGAGCTCGACAGCTACCGCGCGTTCGTGCTCGACCTGGCCGAGTCGGTCGGCAAGGCGGCAGGCGGCGGCGACGCGGCCGAGGCCGAGACGATCGAGAAGATCAAGACCGCGCTCGCGTAGCCCACTCCGGCTCCGCGTCCGTCCCGACGCCCTCGGCGATCCGGTTGATGTAGTTGAAGTACGCGATCACCTGAATCGCGTCGTGGATGGTCGTGTCGTCGAGGCCCTGTGAGCGAAGAAGGCCCACGTCCGCCGCCCCGACGGTCGACGGCATCAGGGTCAGCTTCCGTGCGTAGTCGCAGAGCGCCTTCGTGCGCGCATCGAGATCGGCATGGCGATAGTCGTGCTCGGCATGCCTCGCAAGCTCGTCTGGTGCGCCCTCGTCACGGAGGTCGTCGGCATGCGCGCGCCGTCAGTAGTAACACTCGTTCGTCGCCGAGACGACGGTCGCGAGCAGCTCCCGCTCCTGCCGCGTCAGGCTCGACGGACCGAACATGATCGCCCGGTAGAGCTGCATCGAGCGTTGGAGCACCTCGGGGTTCAGGCTCATCGAGCGGACGACGTTGTAGACCTTCCCCGCCCGCTCCAGCGCCGCCGCGTACTCCTCGGCGAGCAGCCCTTCGGCGTCCTCGGGGTCGATCAGGTGAAGATGTGCCACTCGTCGATCCTACGGCGGCCTTGGGGACTACGATCGCGTCGTGGAGCGGCGGATCGCGTCATGGCTGATGGACATGGACGGCGTCCTGATCCACGAGCAGACCGTGATCCCGGGCGCCGAGCAGTTCGTCGGTCGGCTGCGCGAGCTCGGGCAGCCGTTCCTCGTCCTCACGAACAACTCGATGTACACGCCGCGCGACCTCGCCGCACGGCTGGCAGGCATCGGCCTCGCCGTCCCCGAGGAACGGATCTGGACGTCGGCCATGGCGACGGCGAACTTTCTCGAGCGGCAGCGTCCCGAGGGATCGGCCTTCGTCGTCGGGGAGGCGGGGCTGACGACCGCCCTCCATGCGATCGGCTACACGCTCACCGACCACGACCCCGACTACGTCGTGCTCGGCGAGACCCGGACCTACAGCTTCGAGCGCATCTCCCGCGCCATCCGTCTCGTCGCCGCCGGCGCGCGTTTCATCGCCACGAACCCCGACCCGATCGGGCCGACCCCCGACGGGCCGTTGCCCGCGACCGGGTCGGTCGCCGCCCTCGTCAGCCGCGCGACCGGAGTCGAGCCGTACTTCGTCGGCAAGCCGAACCCGCTCATGATGCGCTCGGCGCTGAACGCGATCGACGCGCACTCGGAGACCTCCGCGATGATCGGGGACCGCATGGACACCGACGTCGTGTCCGGTCTCGAGGCCGGGATGCACACGATCCTCGTCCTCACCGGGATCACGTCGCGCGTCGAGGCCGAGCGCTTCCCGTACCGCCCGTCACGCATCGTCGACTCGATCGCGGACCTCGTCGCCGAGCTCGGCTGAGCCAGGAGCCGAGCCGCGGCTACGCTCCTCCGCGGAGCGGCACGGGCCCGGTGGCCCAGCAGGTCTTCAAAACCTGTGCGGTCGTGTAGCCCACGGCTCGGTCGGTTCGACTCCGGCGCCGCTCCGTAACTCGCTTCACGCGTTCTCGAGCGAGCGCGCGTAGCGCGGCGCCGACATCCGCGCCGTCCGACGGCGGCCGCCCGAGACCGCTTGGAGCCGCCTCACGAGGCACCTCACTGTGCGACGCGAGCGCTCGAGCGCGACGCATAGGGCGCGGCGAACGCCCGGATATGTCTCCGTGGCCCCCCGTGGGCTTCCGTTGAATCGCGAGCAGCCGCGAGGTCCTTGGGGCGGAGTGGCGTGCTCACGCGTCACGGAAGCTCACGGAGGGCGTTCGCGCCTCGCGGGCCCACATACGCATATCCGGAAAGGCGCCTCACGGGCATGCGCGCGAGGAACGTCGCCGGGTGGCGGCCTCTCGCTCGGTGACAATGGGCTGAGGGCGCCCACCACC
>DASUZN010000275.1:0-9702 GCA_036376855.1 Gaiella sp.
CTGCTCGGCGACCTGCACCTGGGCGACCTCGTAGATCGTCTCGCCGAGGGCCTGCCGCCGGTTGGGCTCCGAGCCGACCTTGACGCGCATGAAGACGATCCCGATCAGGCACGAGAGCAGGGCTCCGAGGAGCAGGTAGGCGACCGCCTTGTTGATCGACATGTCGATCGGGCCGAGATGGATCGGGATCCACTCGTGCAGCGTCCACTCGGACGCCGGGTTGAACTTCTCCTCGTCGCCCGACTCGTCGGCCGCGAGCGCGACCGCCGGCAGGGCGAAGAAGAGCAGCGTTGCGAGGGCAGCGAAGCGCTTCGTCACGCCCGCGCCTCCTGGCCGAAGTACTCGACGAGCGACACCGCGAGCTCGATCGAGAAGGCGAGGGCGTACACGATCGCAGCGGCCAGCCCGACGCCCTCGTCCGCGATCGTGACCGCGACGAGGGGGATGCCGATCAGGAGTGCTCTCGAGCTCGTGCCGATACCGCGCATGCCTGCGGCGGCGAGGTTACCCGTGCCGAGCGGAAGCCGCGCCAGGAGGAGCGCGAACAGCTCGCCGGCGATCCAGAGCGTCGCGGCGAGGAGCCAGCCGCGCAAAGGCCAACCCGCTGCCACGAACACGGGCAGCGCGAGGGCGACAACGGCCGTCCCGGCAAGCGCGGGAACGAGGCGCCCGGGCACCGGGCGCGGCGTCTCGAACACGCGCGCGCTCACGATCCGGAGCGCGAGTAGACGCCGTAGACGACCGCGGTCGCAAGCGGGATGCCGACGATCGCGCCGACGAGGAGGCCGATGCCCCCCGAGCCCAGGAGCCAGCCGACGAGGGCGCCGACGAGCATCGCAAGTACCAGGGTCCCGAGCAGTAAGCCGGACGCGCTGGCGAGCGAGTGCGGCGACGAGGAGGCTGCGGCGGCCATCGGGACCGGGAGCATACCACCCTGCTTGTAACAGCCGATCTCGGCTCTGCGAGCGGAATAGTCTCTACCTTTGTGGCAGCGGTGGAACGCATCGTCCTCGTCCACGGAAGCGTCGTCGGCGGTCGCGCGACGTGGCGCGAGCAGCGCCGCGCGGGTATCGCCGGGGCCGAGCTCGTCGTCCTCGAGCGACCGGGATTCGCACCCGGACCGCTCGAGGACGTGGATTTCGACGACCACGCCGACTGGCTCGTCGAGCGGCTTGCTTCCGGCGACCACCTCGTCGGTCACTCCTACGGCGGCGTCGTCGCGCTGCTGGCCGCAGCCCGGCAGCGCCGCGGCCTCGCCTCTCTGACGGTGATCGAGCCTCCCTGCACGCGCGTGGCGCTCGACGACCCGGTCGTCGCGGCGTTCGCACGCGGCGGCGCCGAGCTCTACGCGGCCGCCCTCGAGCTCGAGCCGGAGGTGTTCCTGCGGACGTTCCTCGAGGCGGTCGGATCGGACTGGGATCCACCGTCGCCGCTCCCGCCCGAGCTCGAGCAGGGCGTCCAGGCGCTCCAGCGCGAGCGCGGGCCGTGGGAGGCGGAGATCCCGCTCGCCGAGCTCGCGGCGCTCCACGTCGCGACACTCGTCGTCTCGGGTGCCCACCACCCGGCATACGAGGCCATCTGCGACGTTCTCGAGCGTGAGCTCCACGCCGAGCGCGTCGTCATCCCGGGGTACGGCCACAACCCACAGCTCTCCACCGCGTTCACCGCGGCGCTCGTCGACGTCGTCGCCCGCAACGCCGTGCGGCGTGCGTAGCCTCGCAGCCTCCGCGTCTCAGACGACGAGCTTGATCAGCAGGATGATCACGACGATCGCGGCGACGAGCAGCACGAGGTTCAGGAGGCCGAAGAACGCGAGCCGGGTTCCTGCCTTTCCGGCGTCCTCCGCGGATCCGGCGCCGAGGCCGGACAGGCTCCTCTCGAGGTGGCGCTCGACGTCGGCCTGGATCTTCCGGGAGAGCCGCTCGCCGAAGTCCATCGGCTCCTCCTGCTCGACCCGGAGCGGCGGGAAGCTCTCGGGAAGGCCGTCGATCACGAGCTGCGTGACGTGCTCCGCTTCCTCCATGTCCTTGAGCCGCACCTCGCCGAGGTCGCGCTTGGAGACACCGTCCGGCAGCGCGCCCGAGACGAGTGCCGCCGTCGTCGCCGAGAGCAGCACCTGGCCGCCGTGACCCGCTGAGCAGATGCGGGCCGCGCGATGGACGTCGATGCCGACGTACCCCTCCTCGCCGACGACGGGCTCCCCCGTGTGGAGGCTCATGCGAACGCGCAGCGCCGTCCCGCCCGGCCATTCGTGCTCGGCCAGCGCGCGCTGTGCAGCGACCGCGGCGGCAACCGCGTCCCGGGCGCGCTCGAAGCAGTAGAAGAACGCGTCGCCCTGGGTGTCGACCTCCTGGCCTCCCCGCTCCCCGAACGCGTCGCGGATCAGGCGCCGGTGCTCGGCGAGCGCGTCTGCGTAGCCGTCGCCGAGTTGCTTGAGGAGCTCGGTGGAGCCCTCGATGTCGGTGAAGACGAAGGTCACGGTGCCGCCGTGCAGCACCGTCACGCGCTCAGCCGCTCCTCGTCGGAGGCCTGGGCGCGGGCGCGGCGGCGACGGACGCGTGGGCTTGCGAGCTTGACGATCTCGAGCAGGTAGACCACGTAGGCGGAGAACGCGAACGCCCCGAGTGCGATCGCGACGACCGCGATCGTCTCCCAGAGATGCCAGTGGCCGCCCTCCCGGAAGGGTATGAACCGCGTCGCGAGCGCCGCGGCCCCGAGGCTCGCGGTCCACGCCCACATCGTGAGCGCGGCACGGCGCTGCGAGTAGCCGCGCCGGAGAAAGCGGAAGTGGAGGTGCGATTGGTCGGGCGCGTACGGCTTCTCGCCGTGCTTGAGCCGTCGCGCGACAACGAACGACGTGTCGAGGATCGGCACGGCGAGCACGAGCAGCGGCAGGAACAGGACGACCGTCGACGCCGTCTTGAGGAGCCCCGCGACCGCGACGGTGGCGAGCGTGAAGCCGAGGACGAGCGCTCCCGAGTCGCCCATGAAGATGCGCGCAGGGAAGAAGTTGTGGCGAAGAAAGCCGACGCACGCCCCTGCGACGACGGCCGAGAGCACCGCTGCGTCGACCTTGCCGAGCGACAGCGCCAGGACAGCGAACGTCAGGCCCGCGATCCCACAGACGCCCGCGGCGAGCCCGTCCATCCCGTCGAGGAAGTTGACCATGTTCATCACGGCCACGATCCACACGACCGTCAGCGGCATCCCGATCCAGGCGGGCAGGTCGACGACGCCGAGGAACGGGAGCGTGAAGTGGTCGATCCACACGCCGAAGGCGCACGGGATCGCCGCCGCGGCGACCTGGCCCACGAGCTTCGGCAGCGGGGCGAGCCCGCGGAAGTCGTCCACCGCGCCGACGACGCACGCCACCGCCGCGCCGAGGAGAATCCCCCGCATCTCGCCCGAGAGGTCGAGGAAGGCGAGCGACGGGACGAGGATCCCGAGGAAGATCGCGAGCCCGCCCAGCCGTGGAATCGGCCGCTTGTTGAGCCGCCGCGCGTCCGGCTGGTCGACGACGCCGAGCAGACGCGCCATCCCGCCCACTGCGGGTGTGAGGAGGACGACGATCCCGAACGCGATCAGCGCTCCCCAGAGAACCTCGGGGTTCGCACGCAGGTCGGAGAACATCCCGCCCCCTACTTCGTGCCGTACAGGCGATCGCCTGCGTCACCGAGCCCGGGCACGATGTACCCCTTCTCGTTGAGCGCGCGATCGATCGCCGCCACGACGATCGAGACGTCCGGGTGGTCGCGGTGGATCCGCTCGATCCCCTCGGGCGCCGCGATCAGCGCGATCAGGCGCACCGACGTCGCGCCTGCGGCCTTGACCGTCTCCACGGCGGCCGCGGTCGAGTTGCCCGTGGCGAGCATCGGGTCGAGCAGGATCACGTCGCGATCGGCGATGTCGTTCGGCAGCTTCACGTAGTACTCGACCGGCTCGAGCGTCTCCTCGTTGCGGTAGAGGCCGATGAACCCCACGCGGGCCCCCGGGATCAGCGACAGCACCCCGTCCAGCATCCCCACGCCCGCCCGCAGGATCGGGCAGATTGCCACCTTCTTGCCCGAGATGCGCCGCGCGGTCGTCTGCTCGAGGGGCGTCTCGATCTCGGCCTCCTCGTCGGCGAGATCCTTCGTCGCCTCGTAGGTGAGGAGCAGGGTCAGCTCGTTCACGAGCTGCCGGAACATCTGCGTCGTCGTCGTCACGTCACGCAGGACGCCGAGCTTGTGCTGCACCAGCGGGTGGAGCACCTCGGTGACGCTGCGCGTGCCGGCCGTGGTGACGGGAGCGGTCTCCGACACGGAAGGCTCAGCCTCGCTCGCCGTCGGCTAGGTAGGTCGGATAGCCGCGGAAGCCGGAATAGAGCGGGCGGCTCGCGCACAGTGCCTCGGTTCGCCCGCGGAGCGCGCCGAGGTCGGCGCCGTCGGTGAGCGCCCCGACGACGATGCTCCCGACCTCGCGGAAGTCGTCGTCGTCGAACCCGCGCATCGTCGCAGCCTGGCTGCCCACGCGGACACCGGACGCGATCGTGGGAGGGCGTTCGTCGAAGGGCACGGTGTTGCGGTTCGTGGTCAGGCCAACCGCGTCGAGGCGCTCCTCGGCGTCCTTCCCCGACCACTCGGTCGCGCGCAGGTCGAGCTGGAGCAGATGCGTGTCGGTGCCGCCCGTGAGGAGGTCGATCCCGCCGGCGAGCAGCGTCTCGGCGAGCGCGTCGGCGTTCGAGCGCACCTGCTGCTGGTAGGCGCGGAAGCCCTCGGTGGCCGCGATCCGGAAGCATGTCGCCTTGGCCGCGATCACGTGCTCGAGCGGGCCGCCCTGCATCCCCGGGAAGACCGCGCGGTCGATCGCCGTCGCGTGCTCTTCTCGACAGAGGACGAGCCCCGCGCGCGGGCCTGCAAGCGTCTTGTGCGTGGTCGACGTGACGACGTCGCAGTCCTCGACCGGGTTCGGGTGCAGCCCGGCGGCGACGAGCCCGGCGAAGTGCGCCATGTCGCACCACAGCAACGCGCCGACCTCGTCGGCGACCCTCCGGAACATCGCCGTGTCGACGGTGCGCGGGTACGCCGAGCCGCCGCAGATGAGGATCTTCGGACGGTGCTCGCGCGCGAGGGCGCGCACCTCGTCCTCGTCGACGACGCCGGTCTCGCGCGAGACGCCGTAGTGGACGATCGTGTAGAGCCGGCCCGAGAAGTTGACCTTCAGCCCGTGTGTGAGGTGACCGCCGTGGTCGAGCCGCAGCGAGAGGACGGTGTCACCCGGCTCGAGGAGCCCGAGGTAGACCGCCATGTTGGCCTGCGCTCCGGCGTGCGGCTGGACGTTCGCGTGCTCGGCGCCGAACAGCTCCTTCGCGCGGTCGATCGCGAGCTGCTCGATCTCGTCGACGACCTCGCAGCCACCGTAGTAGCGACGTCCGGGATAGCCCTCGGCGTACTTGTTGGTGAGCACGGAGCCGACTGCCTCGAGCACGGCCGGCCACGTGAAGTTCTCCGACGCGATCAGCTCGATCTGCCCACGCTGGCGGTCGGCCTCCCGGCCGATCAGCGCCGCGATCTCGGGGTCGTGCTCCGCGAGCCCCCCGGTCCGCAGACGCTCGAGGTGGTCGGCAGCGACTGCCACAGCCGGGATCCTACTCGCCGCACCCCATCCCTACGTCCCCTACGTCCTACGCCACGCGACGGGCCGAGACGACCTTGTCCAGTCGCCGGTCGACCCTCGCGCGATCTGCGCCGTACCCGCCGACGATCCGGTCCGCACGACCGTCGCGCGCGGCGACGAAGTCGTTGCCGCCGCCCGCAAGCACGAGGTCGCGGCCGGCGCCGGGCAGGAGATAGTCGTTGCCCGGCCCGCCCACGAGCACGTCGTCACCGCCGCGACCGACGAGCACGTCCGCCCCTCCGAGACCGCAGATGACGTCGCGCCGACCGGTCCCCACGAGCCGGTCGGGCCCGTTCGTGCCCACGATCGTGCAGCGGAGGAGGCGGCCGTGCTCGTCGCGCGGCCGCGCCGCCGTCCCGAAGGAGGCGGAAGCCCCGGTCGCGGTCCCGGCGACGTTCCGGGCCACTACGCGGAAGGTGTAGCGAGTGCCTGGGGTCAAGCCCGTGACGCGCAGCGAGACTCGGCCCGGGCCGCCGGCCGCCGGGAGCGTCAGCGTCCGCGTGCGGGACACGAACGCGCTGCGACGGAAGACCTCGATCCAGACACTCGTCTCGAGCCCGCTCGTCGCGACGTCGGCGTCGATCCGGGCGCGCACGAGCGAGATCCCCGACACGGCCGAGCGCCCGACGACCGGGACACCTGCGGTGCGGAAGGTCACGTCGGCGCCGCGGGTGGTGCCCGCCGAGCTCCGAGCGACGAGCCGGGCGTGGTACTCGGCCCCGGGTGTCAGTCCGGCGATCGACTCGGACACGGCGATCGCGCCGCGCCCCGAGCCTGCGCTCTTGACGACCGTCGTCGTGCCGTAGGACGTCGTCGGCCCGAGCTCGAACCACCAGCTCGTCGCCCTGCCGACGGGGTCGACCGAGCCGGTGAGCACGACGTTGACCCCGGAGAGCTGTGCCTGGCCGGTCGTGACCAGAGGACCTGCGCTCGTAGTGAAGGAGCGGGTCTGACCCACGGTCGTCCCGGCATCACTCCTCGCGGCGACGCGGTAGTAGTACTTCGTCCCGGGCTGGAGGCCGGTGAGCTGCGCGTAGAGACGCGACGACCGCGTCCCGAAGCCCGCGTCCTGGTCACCCGTCCGGCTCCCGAGTGCAGACGTCGTCCCGTACTCGAACCAGGCGACACTGCCGCGGCCCTGCGGGTTCACGGACCCGCCGATACGCGCCGCCGAGACGCTGACGCCGTCCGCACCCCCAGTGGAGACGGACGGGGCGAGGTCGGTGCGGAACGAGCGGTCGGCTCCCCGGGTGGTGCCGAGGTCGTTCGAGGCGACGAGCCGGACGTGGTACGTGACGCCGGCCGTCAGGCCCGTCAGCCGGACGGAGACGTTCACCGCGCTCGACCCGGAACCGGCGGACTGCGTGTCGGTGCGCGACCCGTATTTCGTGCTCGTCCCGTACTCGACCCACCAGCCGGTCGAGCGGCCGTTCGGGTCGACGGTGCCGCCGACCGTAGCCGAGGTCGGGCCGAGCGACCAGGCGGGGCTCGTGACGACGGTCGGCGCTGCGCGCGTCGAGAAGCTCTGGTCGGCGCCGCGGCTCGTGCCCGCTGCGTTCGTCGCGACGAGCCGGTAGTGGTAGGTCGCGCCGGTCGTGAGGCCGCGAAGCTGCTCGGTCACGTCGACCGGCGCTGTGCCGTTTCCTCCACTCCTCGCGCCCGTCCGGGAGCCGTAGCTCGTGGACGTGCCGTACTCGACGTACCAGCTCGTCGCCTCCCCGCCCGCATCGACCTTCCCCTCGACGACCGCGGTCGTCGCGCCGACGGATGTCGCCGCGCCGGTCACTGCAGTGGGCGCCTTCGCGGCCGCGGACGACACGACGACGAGAGAGAGAACTGCGACGGTGGTGGCGACCAGGCTCGACCTCATGCAGGCGAGTCTCTCTCCGTCGCGTTAGGCCCTCGTCGGCGCGCGGTTAACGATCCGTAAGACCTCGCAGGCGCTCGAGGGCGTCCACGGTGGACACGGCGCCCTCGCGGAGCACGCGCGGGTCCGCGCCGGTGAGGTCGACGACGGTGGACGGCGAGCCCGGCAGCTCGCCGCCGTCGACGACGACGTCGGCGGCCGCCGCGATCTCCGAGGGGACGTCCTCCACGCGGCGTGGGTCGACACCGCCGGGAAGGTTTGCGCTGGTGGCGACCACTGCCCCGACGGCCTGCAGCACCGCCCGCCCGGGGCCGGTCAGGGCCGGGATCCGCACGCCGATTGCATCGGGCCGTTCCGCGTTGAGCCAGGTGTATCGGCGCCCGGGGTTCTCCACGATGAGCGTGAACGGCCCCGGAAGCAGCGCGCTGATGGCCTCGAGAGCGCGCGCGGGAAGCTCGGGCACGCGCTCGACCAGTACGTCGACGGACGCGAAGAGCACCGCCGTCGGCTGGATCGCGTCACGGCCCTTCGCGGCGTAGAGCGCCCGCGCGGCCGACTCGCTCTCGCCGTCGGCGGCGAGCCCGTAGACCGTGTCGGTCGGAAGGACGACGAGCCGTCCGGCACGCAGCGCGGCGACGGCGGCGTCGACGCTCATGCCGGCGTGCGCCCTTCGACGACCCGGTCACGGCCGGCGAGGTCCTTCGTCGTGCGCACCGCGACGTAGCCGCCTCGGTCGAGCAGGGCGGCGATGCCGGCTGCACCGTCCTCGTGCGTCTCGAGCACGAGCGCGCCGCCGGCCCGGAGGACGCGCGCCGCGTCCCGAACGAGCGTCGCCGTGTGCCCCCGGTCGACGAGCGCGACCCGGGGCTCCCAGTCGACGACCTCGGGCGCAAGCGACGCGAGCTCGTCGTCGCGCACGTACGGCGGGTTGGAGACGACAAGGTCCCAGCCGTCGCCCGGCAGGCCGGCGAAGATGTCGTGGCACAGGAGCTCGACGGCGAGGCCCGTGCGCTCCGCGTTCTCCCGCGCGAGCGCGAGAGCGTCATCGGACACGTCGATGGCGGTCACCCGCGCGCCGGGGTGCTCGTCGGCGATCGCGAGCGCCACGGCGCCCGAGCCGGTGCCGACGTCGAGCACGCGGGGCGCTGCGTCGCCGTCGAGCAGCGAGAGACAGCGCTCGACGAGCGTCTCGGTCTCGGGGCGCGGGATCAATGCGCGGCCGTCGACACGGAGCGTGAGGCGCCGGAAGCCCCACTCGCCGAGGACGTACTGGAGCGGCTCACCTGCCACCCGCCGCGCGAGAAGCGCACGCGCTTCGTCGAGCTCCGACGGCGTGAGCGGCCGGTCGAGATGCATGTAGAGCTCCACCCGCTCCAGCCCGAGAGCGTGCCCGAGCAGCCGCTCGGCGTCGACTCGGGGCTGCTCGATGCCCCTCGCCTCGAGGTGGCCGGTCGACCGTCGCAGGACTTCCCCGATCGTGAGCGGCGCGTCGTTCACTGCTTGTGTTGAATCAACCCAAGCGTTGTCAAACCGCGGCCTCGAGGGCCCGTCGCCGCTCCTCGGCCTGGAGCGTCTCGGTGAACTCCTCGAGGTCCCCGTCCAGGATCTGGTCGAGGCGGTGCACGGTGTGCTTGACCCGGTGGTCGGTGAGGCGGTTCTCGGGGAAGTTGTAGGTGCGGATCTTCTCCGCGCGCTCGCCGGTGCCGACCTGCGAGCGCCTCGCCGCCGCGACCTCCGCTTGCTGGCGCTCGCGCTCCGCCTCGTACAGCCGCGCGCGGAGGACGCGCATCGCCTTCTGCTTGTTCTGGAGCTGCGACTTCTCGTCCTGCATGGAGACGACGAGGCCGGTCGGCAGGTGCGTGATCCGGACCGCCGAGTCGGTTGTGTTGACCGACTGGCCGCCGGGGCCCGTCGAGCGGTACACGTCGATCTTCAGGTCCTTGTCCTCGATCTGGATCTCGACGTCCTCGGCCTCCGGCATCACCGCGACGGTCGCGGTCGACGTGTGGATCCGGCCCTGCGACTCCGTCGCCGGAACACGCTGAACGCGGTGCGTACCGCCTTCCCACTTGAACACGGAGTACGCGCCGTCGCCCTTCACCGCGAAGACCGCCTCCTTGACGCCTCCGCCCTCGTTCTCGCTGCCGGACAGTGTCTCGGTGCGAAAGCCTCGGCGCTCG